>JAQWHO010000078.1 GCA_029249355.1 Thalassotalea sp. | reverse complement strand
TATACCGTTACTGCACGATCAGGGCGTTTGCCGCCTTCATCATTGGGTGTGTAAGCATCGTCGTGGCGCATTCTTCGTTCTGCCGTGTAACGATTAATCATCGAGTCCATATTGCCGGCAGTGACGCCAAAAAATAAATTGGGTTTACCTAATGTCTTAAATGCATCTTTTGAATGCCAATTTGGTTGAGCAATAATACCAACTCGAAAACCTTGTGCTTCAAGCATTCTGCCAATAATCGCCATACCAAAACTTGGGTGATCTACATAAGCGTCACCAGTCACCAAAATAATATCGCAGCTATCCCAGCCAAGTTCATCCATTTCTGCACGTGACATTGGTAAGAATGGAGCAGTGCCATAACATTCAGCCCAGTATAAGGGATATGAAAATAGGTGCTGTTCTGCTTCTTTGATAAGTGATGATTTAGACACAATAAACTCAACATGAAAATTAAGGCGAAGAATTATAGCATTATTAAGGTTGCATGGAGAATACTAATTTTTTTGTGTATCACAGGGGTAAAATTAGTTTATCTGTTAATTTTCCCAATCATGCATAAATACTGTTTGCTTGTTGGGGGCAGAACAAATGCAACACATTAGTTGTATTATTTTGTTGGTAAATGACAAATTTTCTTAGGGGGCGGTAACTATTACTTATAAGTTTATAAATAGGGGCTTATAAATATTGTTATAATTGTACATTTAAAGAAATACCCATGATTTAATCAATTAAAGTTCACCTTGTTATAACTGACATAGTAAGCATTAAATGTTATTACTATGTCAGTTTTTCACTTTATTTACAGGCAGATATAAATGAGCAAAACAGTTTTATGTTTTGGTGAAGCCTTGATTGATTTCCTTAACTCTGGCTCTGAGCAAGATGGTGTTTTGTCACTTAATCAATTCACACAATATCCTGGTGGCGCACCAGCGAATGCTGCCGTAGCAATTGCTAAACTTGGCGGCAATGCAAAGTTTGCCGGACAAGTCGGGGATGACCCTTTCGGTGAATTTTTAAAGTCGGCGTTAAACAGTTATCAAGTAGACACGCAATTTACGCATACGCATCCGAGTGCAAAAACGGCATTAGCGTTTGTTTTTCTTGATGATGAGGGCGAGCGTAGTTTTTCATTTCATCGAGAAAATACTGCTGACATGGTGTTTAATGAATCGCAAGTGAATGATGCTTGGTTTGAAGAACAGCCGATTTTTCATTTTTGCAGTAATACTTTAACGGAATCGCGAATTGCACAAGTCACTAAAAATATTGTTGAGCAAGCTAAAAGTCAGCATTGTTTAATTAGCTTTGACGTAAATTTAAGACATAATTTATGGTCAGCAAAGCAAGCGGATAAAGCACTTGTTAACCAGTTTGTCATGCAAAGTGATTTAGTTAAATTTGCAAAAGAAGAAATTGACTATTTATGCGATGGTCAACTTGATGATTACTTAGCAACATGTTTTGCCAACGGCGTTAAAAGTATCATCATCACCGACGGAGCTAATCCAATACGTATTTGTAACCCTTCGAAACAATTAACTATTGAACCGCCTCGTGTTAAAGCAGTTGATACCACTGGCGGTGGCGATGCGTTTATTGGTGCTGTTTTATTTGGTTTATCTCAAGGTGGTGAACAACGCTTTAATGATCTTGAGCATTTTAGTGCGCTAGTTAAATTTGCTAGCCATTGTGGTGCTTTAGCAGTTTCGAGGCCTGGTGCATTTCCTGCTTTTCCAACATTTAACGAAGTAAAGGAGTGGTACCGTGAATTTTCATAGCAAGTCTTTCTTATTGGAGCATATTCAATCCATTCTAGCGTTTTATGAGCCCAATATTATTGATGAAAGTGGTGGATATTTTCATAACTTCAAAGACGACGGCAGTGTGTTTGATGCTGAGCAACGTCATTTAGTGTCAAGTTGTCGTATTGTATGGATTTTTTGTAAAGCGTATGAGCTTTATGGTGACGAAAAATATCTAAAACGCGCACAACATGGCGTTGATTATATTCGCGAAAAACATTGGGATGAAGCAAGGCAGGGCTTTAATTGGACATTAACACATGGTCATCAACCCGATGATCAAACCAATCATTGTTATGGTCTCGCTTTTACTATTTTATGTTTTTCTGCGGCTCATCAAGTGGGTATTAAAGGTGCATTGGAAGATTTACATCGCTCTTTTAACTTAATGGAAGCGCGATTATGGGACGATAAAATAGGCTTGTATGCCGATGAAGCTAGCGCTGATTGGTTAGAAGTTGGCAGCTATCGCGGACAAAACGCCAATATGCATAGTTGCGAAGCTTTTATTGCAGCGTACGAAGCGACAGGTGATCAAAAGTTCTTAGATAAAGCCTATCAATTAGCTAAAACCGTAGCTGTTTCATTAGCTAACAAATCTGACAGTTTAATTTGGGAGCATTTTACCCCTGAGTTAGTGATTGATTGGGATTACAATATAGATGATCCTAAAAATTTATACCGACCTTGGGGTTTTCAACCCGGCCATCAAACCGAATGGACTAAATTACTGTTAACTCTTTATCAGCATAAACCAGAAGCTTGGATGATTGAACGTGCTAAGGATTT
>JAQWHO010000077.1 GCA_029249355.1 Thalassotalea sp. | reverse complement strand
CCCCTGCCTTTTGGCAACCTTGATGGGTGTATATTAATCGCATATTTAACACCTGTTTCAGGTAATATATGCAGATACTCAGCTACTATGAACATTTCTACACCCATAGAAATCAAATGTTCAAGCTCTTCACTCATAGGCTTATTTTTGAATAAGGGAATTTGATGTGTTTCGCACAATTTTGATATAGCCGAAGACGTAAAATCGGGCGAGTTAATGTAAACTCTTTCAATTTCAAA
This sequence comes from Thalassotalea sp., assembly GCA_029249355.1. Lineage (GTDB taxonomy): Bacteria > Pseudomonadota > Gammaproteobacteria > Enterobacterales > Alteromonadaceae > Thalassotalea_H. The sequence continues at coordinate 6,730 of JAQWHO010000077.1, read as the reverse complement.
GCCGTCCTTAATTAAATATTTTAAGCACGAAGAAAACATATTATTGCCAAAGTAAACTATTCTCATAATCCGAACCTCAACTCAAAAAAAGAGGTGTGATAATTATCAATAGGACCTAAAGTGACGTTAAACTCGTAAAAATCTGAGTACTTTTTCTTCTCTATTTTTTTCACTTAAAAGTCCTATTCCATTCATTTAAAGGCTTAAACCAACCAGTCATCATGCCTTGTAGTTTTAAACAATTATCACTTATTATCTCTACTAGACGAGTGGGTATGCACAACCTTCCAGTTACCATTTATTTTGCGAAATAAGAATGTTTGAAATCCTTTTTTGTCGAATGTTTTGCCACTTTTATTCACTTTGCCCTTTATACGTGTGTCAGCAATTGCCCACGCAAAAGATTTATCCTCGCCCTCAAAGTGAACTTCTATTTCACTAAAACTCAATTTTAAGTATTCCAAAGCATCCTTTTCAGGCTCTACGTGATGCTCGACTAGCGAATCTAACCCTGCATTTTGTCCTCCTCCTTCGATATAACGTGCCCCCTCAAAATCTAAAAAGTTACGTCGAAACGGCAATCCATCACCATTTTCCCAGCCATACTTGATGCTTTTAATCACATCAACAATCGCCTTTTTGTCTTTATTACTATGATCTCTATCATCATGAGCCACAGCCGAAATACTGATGATAAGGGCAATAATAGTTGTAATAAATTTTCTCATTTTTAACCTCTGAATTATTATGTTTAAATTAATGGGACCAATGGATATGAGCTATTTTCCATTTCCCATCTTTTTTCAAAAGCACCATACTTTCCATGCCTTCACTGTTCACTTCTTTTCCTTTAAACTCTCCAGTCAACTTTGTTCTAGACATAGAAAAAGCTGTCTGTCCTACCTCTCTTACTTCATGTTCAAGTATTTCTACTTCAAGTTGAGCCAAATATTTCATGTCAGCCAGCATGTGGTGGTTTGCATAATCATCGGCTGAGCGTTCAACTCTACCTCCTTCATAAATGATGACATTATCAGCTAAAAATCCGCGTGCTTTACTCTTATCGTTGGCCTGTATAGCTTGATGAAATTGCATAACAACCTTACCTGCACTACTTGTTAGCACAGGCAATTCATCACGTTTATTCGCATTATTTCCTTCGCTTGTATGAGCGGTTACAACATTGCTCATAGTTAAGAACATTAACGAAACTGTGGTTAGTATTATCGAATTTTTTTTCATTTTGTTTCTGTCTTTCCTCATTAATCTATGGCTGTTAGTACTTGATATTGCTCAGGCGTTAAAGTCGGTAACCGCTTAATAAAAGCAACCATGGCCCATATTCTTTCATCACTGTGAGTTTTACCCCAAGCTGGCATCCCTGAAGCTTTTATGCCGTGTTTAATCACCCAAAAATTCTGCCTTGCAAGCTCTTCATCAGTACCGTGTTGATGAGTTTCATGCGAAATACCTAAATTAGGTGGTTGAGGATACAGCCCAATGCTCATATCACTTTCTTCTAATCCAGGTTTTAGATGACAGCTTGAGCACATATATTCATAATCTGCTCCTCCCATTAACAACAACTCAGGACTTTCCAAATCAGGTACTTTGATATGTTGAGCCGATTTTTTTATGGATGCCTCCCTAGTTTCTTCAAGAAGCCAATAAACAATGTCACTGTGAGGTTCATCTGCGGCTACATTCACTATCCCTGAATACATGACAGTGGCTGCACTAGCTCCTCCCAATAGCAATAATATCAATAGAATTTTAAGAGCTTTCATAACAATTCCTTACTTTAAAAGTCACTTAATACGAGCTTCAATTAAGTGACTTTTAATATTTAATTAATGGTTCTGGTGATCATCACTATTAGCTTTTTTATTTTCCTTTTTTTCCATTTTACTGTGATCCATTCCTTTCATTTTACTGTGATCCATTTCTTTCATTTTGCTGTGATCCATTTTCTCCATTGAAGATTTTGATTGCTTCATACACTTTTTCATCATTGCAACTGCAACAGGGTCTTTCATATCCATCTTGCTATGATCCATTTTGCTACAATCAGCTTTTTCTGCTTTTTTTGCATGCATTTTCGGATCATGAGCGGATGCATTCATTGATAAAGTAATTGCTGGTACTAATATCAAAGCGATTTTGCCTACAGTTTTAATAAAGTTAGTTTTCATGGTTTTCTCCTACGTTAGTGATTAAGGTTAATTTATATAAATTCATCGAATGCAATATTAGTTGCATCAACATTCTTAGTTTTCAAAAGATTTATCGTTGCCGACATCATATTCGGTGGGCCGCATAGATAAAATTCAACACCATCAATTTGACAAATCTTGTTAATATTTGATGTGAGTAAATCTTGAACATACCCCTTTGCTCCTGACCAGTTCTTATGCGGCCTAGACAAAACAGGGTAGTAAAAAAAATTTGGATATTTTCTAGAAAGCCTGTAAAGCTCATCTTTATATAACAAGTCCTCCTCAGTTCTAGCACCATAGAAAAAATAGATACCTCTAGTTTCCTTTCTTTCTTTTTGGTAGAAGCACAATTGCTCTTCAATCAATGATTTCAATGGTGCCATTCCAGAGCCTGCTCCGATAAGCATCATTGTTTTATTACTTGAAGGTTTAGCGTGAAAATCTTCAAATGGACCAGCCGCTTCTATTGTTTGCCCTAGCCCCAAATTGCATATGTAGCTAGAACCTACACCGGGATATATACTTTTATTTGGAGCATTTTGAATTTTGACGGTAAACTTTAACTCGTTAGTACCAGCTTCAATCTGCCCATCACCATTAGCTAGAGAATAGCTTCGACTACAAGCTTGATGCTCATACTCAAAATACTCAATATCACGCCAATGGTATTTGAAAGCGTCAGGAAGACGCGCTGGTATAGATATTCCTTTAGCTGGTGGTATATAGAAACGAAGATGAGCACCTGCTTTGAATTTTAATTTCTCACCACCAAGCACTTTAAAACGCAACTCTTTTATATAGGGACTAATAAACTCACTATGCGTTAATTCAAGAAGGTATTTTTTGGCTTTAGTAACGTCAATTAATGTTAGCCTCTTTGTTTCTGTTGCATCATGTTGACAAGCCAATCTGTAACCTTGTTGCAATTGTTCCTTTGTTAAAAGTACATGCTCTGCTGAAGTGACTTTAACACTGCTATCAAGACGTACTTTACATTGGCCACAAGTCCCGCCACCGCCACAGGTTGATGACAAAGCAATATCATGATCAATTAAACCGTCAAGTAAGTTGGTATTAGTAGCTAAATCGAATTCCCCGATAAGCTCCAGATCTTTATCAAATAGCGCCAAAGTTCGACTTTTGTTGCCAAAGCGAACTTTGTATTGACCATTAAAGAGCAGCTCAATAGTCCAAATAAAGCCAGTTAAGGAAAAGAAAAGCGTGAAAAGAGAAAATAAAATGATTTGAACATTATTGAAGCTTCCTTCAGTGCCATAATCCATAAAGTGAAGCATAAAGAAAATATCAACAAACCGTTTATCATCATTACTGTGTTTAATTATTCGACCAGAACCAGCATCAATATAAACGCTAGTTTGAATATAATCAGCATAGTTAACTTGCCACACTTCATTTTGCTCACGAGGTATATCTTCATATGGAGGTGATAATTTAACTGCATTTTTAATCACACCTTTACCATTGTAGGAAGACTGAGCCAGTTTTCTAACCATAGTTTCATCAATAACGACTGGCTCAGCGGTGTACGCATCAACCAAAGAGTAGTCATTGTCAAAATGGCTATATAAACCTTTATTATGAGTTAACAAATAGTAAGGGTGCTCTAATAGTGATATTTGTTTTAACGATACGACTTGTTTTGATTGAGATAAGACAAGCTGTGGTTCAACTAACCTATTAATATCAACTTGGGCAACAACGGGAGTTTGTTTATATTGATTTCCTGAAGCCTTTTGATGATCCATCAAATTAAAATATAAGCCTGTTCCTAACCATACTAGTAGTTGTAGGCCAACCAACAAGGATAGCCACTTATGTAGCTTTTTAAGGAGTAACATTATCTAGCTACTCCCATACTTTTATCTAATGTATTTTTTGCTCTGTTTTTGAAAATAACAAAGTAACTCAATACACCACCAGTAATTGCCGCAAAAATAGAAAAAAGTGTGAACCAAAAAAGTAGTTTATTACTTGGATCTTCTTCTTCGTAATCCATGACATGCAAACTAAACATCAAATCAAAGATTCGCCAAAATTCATGTCGCTTACTGACAAGCTTTCCTGTTTGAGCTGAAACATATATCGACGGACTGCCAAAATCATCAAAGTTAACCCGCCAAGCAGGTAATGCTCGACGGCTTAATTCAAACGGTGGATTATCTGTAATTAGTTCAGACTCAAGGACCGCACCATCACCACTGTAATAGTGTTTTGCAGCGCTAATAGCTACGACTTTGTTTAAGGGAGAAATCTTCTCCCCATTACTAGCATTTACAACATATTTTTCGTCATGCTCTGTAAAACGATAAACGGCTTGCTCTATAAAAACTTCAACGGCAATGTTTTTTGCGTCAGGATATTGCTTAGCTAATGCAGATAATGGGTAAGTAATTTCATCCACATTAACTTTAGCTTGGTGATTAACCACCAAACTATTACCATGGATATAGTCAATATCAAAAATAACCATATAGGCACCTGATATCGACCAAATCAAAAACTGCAAGCCTAAAAACAACATCAACCACCGATGAAGTTTCCGGCTAACCTTCAACGTTTTCATGCTCTATGCCTTGCTCGAAACATTTTTAATCGATGACGAACGCCACAAATAAAATAATGCAGGTAGAACAAGTAAAGTTAATATCACCGCACTTAGCATTCCACCAACCATAGGTGCTGCAATACGACTCATCACTTCAGAACCAGTACCTGTGCCATATAATATTGGCAATAAGCCAACGATTATAGCTGCTGCGGTCATCATGACAGGACGTACACGTAAGCCTGCACCATGTAACACCGCTTGAAGCACATCAGCCTTCGTTGTTTCAATATCCTTTGACTGATGATCATTAATCATTTCGTGATAAGCCTGATTCAAATAAACCAACATAATCACACCTATCTCAACAGCAACCCCCGCTAGCGCGATAAAACCAACACCTACAGCGACAGAGAAGTTGTAGCCTTGGATATACATCAACCAAATACTACCCACCATAGCCAAAGGTAGAGTTCCCATGATCATTGCCACTTCAATAACATTTCTGAAGTTCAGATAAAGGAGAATAATAATAATGAACAAGGTTAACGGCACTACATAAGTCAATTTAGCTTTGGCACGTTGCATATACTCATATTGACCAGCCCATGCAATTGAGTAGCCAGCAGGAAGTTTTAACTTATCTTCAACAACCTTTTGTGCATCAACAACGTAACTACCAACATCCACACCTTCAATGTCTACAAATGCCCAACCATTTAATCTTGCATTTTCTGACTTTATTCCCGGAGGGCCGTCTTCAACGAGCACATTCGCAACATCGCCTAATGAGATCCTTTGCCCATTTGGTGTCACTATTGGTAGCAAAGATAATGTTTCAGGCGAATCACGATAGTCTTGTGGGTAACGTAAACTCACTGGATAGCGCTCTAAGCCTTCAACAGTTTTGGTGACATTCATACCGCCAATGGCCGTAGCAACAACCTGCTGAATTTCGCTAATATTTAAACCATAACGAGCTGCTTTAGCGCGTTGTATATCAACTTTAACGTAACGCCCACCAGCTACACGCTCTGAATATACTGATGCAGTTCCAGGTACATCTTTCAAAATAACTTCTAATTGTTTACCGATGTCCTGAATTACCGATAAGTCAGGTCCTGCGACTTTAATACCAACAGGTGTCTTAATACCCGTAGCTAACATATCAATACGTGTTTTTATTGGCATCACCCACGCATTAGTTACCCCAGGGAGCTTAACTAAACCATCTAGCTCTTTTTTCAAACTCTCAGTAGTAACACCTTCTCGCCACTCTGAACGAGGCTTTAATTGAATAAAAGTTTCAATCATTGTTAAAGGCGCTGGATCAGTAGCAGTTTCCGCTCTACCTACTTTACCAAACACAGTTTTAACTTCTGGAACTGTTTTAATCAGCTTATCCGTTTGTTGTAACAGTTGACGTGCTTGCCCTATCGAAATACCAGGATAAGTTGTAGGCATATACATTAAGTCACCTTCATCAAGTGGAGGGATAAATTCACTACCAATCTTGTCAAGTGGATATATACCAATAGCAAGAACTGCCAATGCTGCTACTAAAGTTGTCTTTGGAAAACGTAATACCGTTTTTAGAGCAGGCATATAGATAAAGGTTAAAAAGCGATTCACCGGGTTTTTATGCTCAGGTAAAACCTTACCCCTTATAAAATACCCCATCAGTACAGGGACTAATGTAATCGCTAATGCCGCTGATGCTGCCATCGCATACGTTTTAGTAAAGGCAAGCGGAGCAAACATTCGCCCCTCTTGAGCTTCCAAGGTAAAAACAGGAACAAAACTCACCGTAATAATTAACAAGCTAAAGAATAGAGCAGGACCAACTTCACTGGCCGACTCCACTACTATTTTCCAGCGGTTTTCATTAGTTAACGGTGTTTTTTCCATGTGCTTGTGCATATTTTCTATCATTACAATAGCACCGTCG
>JAQWHO010000076.1 GCA_029249355.1 Thalassotalea sp. | reverse complement strand
AGTTTCCTATTCGCCTGAAAAAAATATTGGTGTGGTTGTAGTACATAATGAAAGTGGCTTAATTGCTAATGAGTTAAATGGGAGTATTTCTGAAATAGCATACAACATGCTAACCGAGCAAAAGGCAACCAAACTTATTGACTCACACCTAAAGGAAATGAAAGAAAATGCAGAGTATGTAGAAAAAACTAAGGTTGAAATTGCGAAAAAAAGAGATGAGCTGAGAAAGCGTAAAAACATCTCACTTAAATTGAGATCTTTGCTTGCTGGTACATATGAACACGCTGAAGCAGGAAGAATTACCTTTAAGCAGGCTGATAAAGGTTTGTATCTATCTTGGGGGAATTTACAAAGCAAAGTGTATCCAGGTAAGCATGAAGATGAATTAGTTCTGGAGCTTAGACCAGGAAAATTCTTTGATTTAAAAGTATCTAGGGATAAACCCTTTATTACCTTGAAAGGATGGCAGTTCTATAAACATTAATATCTAAGGCGGTGGGCCTGAGAATGAAGAATGTTTGTATTTTAATGTGTGCGTTCTTTATTTCTTCTTTTAGGTTTTTATCAGGATATTGGAGTGGTAATATTATCTCTCAATGAGTGATGAAGTTGCCAATATTTAATTAAAAACTAATATGACCTTGTTCTAATGTTATGTATATTGGACGTTCGTTGTGCAACGGAAGAGAAGAATCGCATTTATAAGACACAAGCGCCTCTTAAGGACAATTAAGTTGTTCAAATAGATATTTCTATATAACTGTAATGGTGGGAAACTTTCCTCTTATCTGCGCAGATGTTCACTTTTACAGAGTAATGTTATGGAGAACAATGAGTAACAAAACTTGAATTTATTAATAATAAAATATCGGTGTTTAGCTATACAAAGGTAACCATTTCGGGCCTCCACTTGCGCCAAGCATACTGGTAAACATCGCTTGGCTAAAACCTTCTTCTTCAATTCTTTTTAAGGCAGATGTGCCCGCGTAAATATCCAGCATTACTTTTTTAACTCTTATTCTTTAATTTTTATTCTTTAATGAACGTTTTTATGCAATTTTTTCCAATTATCATCTACAGATTTGACCAACGATAATGACTTTGATTGCTCGGTACAAAAAGCGTTTGATATAGGTTTGTTGCGTAATCATCCGTCATACCCGCAACATAATCCGCTATAACTCTATAGCAGTTAGTGCCGTCACTTTTAGCTTGTAAATAACGAGCTTTCGCATTGGTGGGTAATAAACGCTCAGGATCTGAAGCTAAGGCTTCAAAAAGTTCCATCACTACCTGCTGGCCACGATATTCAATTTGTTGAATAGAGGTTTGTTTTATCACAAACTGATAAACAAAATCTTTAAAAATTTGCAAAGCTCGCTTGGCAATAACAGGGTGCTTGGCATTATATCTTAATAGTGGCTCAGAAAAGTTAATACCTTCATTTTGGTTAAGATCAACTAATACAATTTCAGTAATTAAATAATTCACTAAACCACCAATCGCTTCTTTTTGTTGGTGATGTTGCTGGCTAAAAAGCTGCTGGGTTAACGTGTCGCTTATATCCAATAACCACTGATCATCAAGCACTTTAAGTTGCTCAACTACATGCTCTTGAAAATCATTTTGATTGACTACACCTGTTACAATGGCATCTTCTAAATCATGAATGCCATAAGCAATATCATCCGCTAATTCCATCATTGAACAATCAAGCGATTTATATTGGGTTTTGCTGTGTTTATTTTTATGTTGAGTTATTTGTTGGTAAAGTGATTTATCTGAAGTCGTTAGAGGCTCAAGCACCCAGTTTAAACTGGCGATATCATCTAAATACAAGCCTTTTGGCGGATGGCAGTCTGCCGCTTTTAATTGTCGATGAGACGATAATGTTTTTACTGGGGATGACGAAGATAAACAATCAAGTGTCTGCGGATATTTCATTAAGCCTAGCAATGTTCTACGCGCTAAATTCATGCCATAATTTTCGCTAAAAGGTTCGAGCTTTGCAACGATACGAAATGTTTGCCCATTGCCTTCAAAGCCACCGTGATCACGCATCATGTAATGTAATGCTACTTCGCCACCGTGGCCGAAGGGCGGGTGACCAATATCATGAGCCAAGCAAATAGCTTCAATTAATGTGTCGTCTTCAGGAAATAATGCTTGAGTAAGCTCTGGATATTTAGAACGTAGTTGTGCACTTATCCCTGAGCCTATTTGAGCCGCTTCAAGAGAGTGAGTAAGACGTGTTCGATAAAAGTCACTTTGCCCGCTTCCCATAACTTGGGTCTTAGATTGAAGTCGGCGAAAGGCGGCAGAGTGGAGAATACGAGCTCTGTCTCGCTGAAAGGGACTACGATGATCTTGTCGACGTTTTGCAACTTTTGTAAATTGTCTCGCTAACCAAATATCATTCATATCAGACCTAATATTTTATTAAAATGCATGCTAAACTTTATATTAGTTGTAGCGGCTAGTTTTCTTCGTGTGAACACTCAACTTTAACGTTACCATTTTACTTATTTTAATGTTAGTAACAAACGATATATTATTGAAAATAATAGAAAAGCCAAGGATGAAAATGGGGTATATAAATAAAGTGTTTTGTTGGATTATTTTTTTTAATCCATTACTTATTAGTGCAGAAAGTCTTAATTCAGAAACTCTTAGCGCAGAAGTTAATGAAGAAATTAGCACAGAGCAAAATACGGGACAGAAAGTTCAAATAAATACATTAGAACTTGTCACTGGTTTAGCTAAACCTCCTTTTATCCTTGAAAATCAACAACAAGGACTTCAGCTTGATTTGATCCGTGAAGCATTTGCGAGTGAAAACATAAAAGTACATTTTAATGCTATGCCACTCGGACGTAATATTACTGGATTTCGCCGTATGAATGCTGATGGCATTATCACCTTGCCACCAAGTTATGAACATCCTTCACTTTTCATGTCAAAACCTTACATCAGTTATGAAAATGTTGCGATTAGCCTCTCGGAAGATTATTTTAATATTGAAAAAATTTCAGACTTATCAGATAAAAGTATTATTGCTTTTCAGAGTGCGAAAAAATTTCTTGGCGATGAATATGAAAGCGCTGTCGCATATTCAATGGATTACCGAGAAGTGCCTGATCAAATGAAACAGATTGAATTGTTATTTTTACGACGTACAGAAGTGATTATTCTTGATATTAATATTTTCAAATACTTTATTAAAACGCATAGCAGCCCTCTCTTTAATAAACCATTTACTTTACATTATATTTTTAATGAACGACCTTATTCTGTAGGTTTTAAATCTAAAGAGCTAAAAGACACTTTTGATAAAGCCATACAAACTATGAAAGAAAATGGTAGCTACCAAATAGTGCTTGATAACTATTTAAATTAGTGACTTTAAATTTGCGACTATGTAAATTGAAGACTATTTATTAGCGATAAAAATGGCTCTTTTGGGAGCCGGATATCCTTCAATAGTTTTAGCATTATCATTAGGGTCAAGAAAATCTTCCAGTGACTCCGTATCTATCCAATCAGTTTTTCGTTGCTCGCCAAGTGCAGTCACGTCGGTATTCACTACACGAATATTACTAAAGCCACATCGAGTTAACCATGCACACATGGCATCGCAACTAGGTAAAAACCAAACATTGCGCATTTTGGCATAACGTTCGCCAGGTACTAACACGGTATTTTCATCACCATCAACTACTAATGTTTCTAATACCAGTTCGCCGCCTTTCACCAGTTGTGATTTCAGTTGATATAAAAAATCAATCGGAGAACGACGATGATATAAAACCCCCATCGCAAACACTGTATCAAAGGCATTTAGTTCTGGTAATTGCTCTACTCCCAGAGGTAGTAGATTCACATGACTGTCGTTGACAAAATGCTGTATGGCATTAAATTGGGTGAAAAACAATTGCGTGGGATCAATCCCTACAACAAACTCAGCGCCTTCACCACGCATTCGCCATAAGTGATAACCGCTGCCACAACCAATGTCTAAAACATATTTGTTTTTCAATGAACTGATATGCGGAAGTAGACGATCCCATTTAAAGTCTGAACGCCATTCGGTATCAACGTGTAAGCCATGAATACGATAAGGGCCTTTACGCCATGGCTTGAATTTTTTTAATAGATTTTCTAAACGTTTATATTCGCCATCATTTATATCGCTTTTTTCCCCGACAATAACGCCGTCTTGTAAATTAACCGCTGAAGGCGTCGTTTTAGGCAGGGCATCAAGCGTTTTTTGCCATTGTGCAAATTCGCCATGTAATTCATTTCTTTGCCATTGAGAGAGTTGCGCTGGTAAAGTATTTAGCCAATGAGATAGACGGTTTTGTGCGATTTCTCGATAAAAATTATTAAAATTCATTTATTCAACAACTTACTTAATGGCAACTAAAGAGTAAAAATTAAAACATTGAAACCAAGGAGTTACATGAGTAAACCCGGCATTCTTTAAACGCTCTATTTGTGTAGATACTGTATCAGTGAGCATCACTTTTTCAAGTGCACTACGCTTTTGCGCTATTTCTAAATCACTGTAGCCATTTGCCCGCTTAAAATTATGATGTAAATCAACCAATAAATCTTGGCAAACGTCATCTTCTGTCGAGAGTTTTTCAGATAACACTAAAGCTCCACCTGTCTGTAAGCCATTGGCAATGTTATTAATAACTTGCGCTCTTAAGTTAGGTTCAATAAATTGTAGCGTGAAATTGAGCACAACCATTGATGCATTATCAATCGGATAATCGACAATGTTTCCTTCAAAAATTTCCGCAGGTGTTTCACCCTTGAAAGCATTAATGTGCATTTTACAGCGCTCAACCATGGCAGGAGAGTTATCAACACCAATAATATTACAGTTTTTTGCTATGATGGCTTTACGCATAGCGAGTGTTGCAGCACCTAAAGAACAACCTAAATCATAAATGTTAGTATTATTAGTGACATATTGCTGACTTAATTGGGCAATTGTTTCTATAATAGTATTGTAGCCTGGTACTGAGCGTGAAATCATATCAGGAAATACTTCTACAACTTGTGCATCAAACGTAAAGTCTTTCACTTTGCTTTGTTTAGTAGAAAAAATTAAATCGGTTTCAGAGCGAGACATAGAATAAAGTCATTGTGTAAAAGTGCCAAGTATTGGTATTTTAACTGAAAAAGTACGATCAATAAAATGGATATGTAAATTTGAGCACATTAATCGTTCAAAATATTCACAAATATGTTCATTAAAGAGGGGAAAGGTTTGAAACATTGCTATGTGAAGTTTTTAATTATTATACTTTCCTTGTTTTGGAGCGTGTTTGCTCAAGCTGAGCAAGAATTACCAAAGCCAATTAAAATTGCGATTAGTAAAACTTCTTTCCCATATCACTTTCAAAATGAGCAGGGCAATGCTGATGGTATTATGGTTGACTACTGGAAGCTTTGGGCAAAAAAACAAAATGTTGAGATAGAATTTGTCACTATGGATTGGTTGCAATCATTATCTTCGGTCAGAAAGCATGAAACAGATATTCATGCGGGTATGATAAAAACGGAAGATAGAGCAGAGTTTTTTACCTTTGCTCCCACTTTTTTTAAACAAAAAAGTCATATTTACATTCATCGAAACTATACACATATTGAAAGCCTTGAGAAATTAATGCCTTTAACTATAGGTGTAGTTGATGGTTCAAGTCATGTTGAACAAATCAAAATACTGAATCCTCAGCTCACTTTAAGAAAATATAAAGACAGGTTTACTTTATTTGAAGGTGCACTTAATGGTGAAGTTGCTGCCTTTAGTAATTTAGATCGATTATTTCGCAATTACTCTCATAGAAAAGAATTACTGCTCCAATTTCCGACATATAGCCGCTTGTTCTTTAAGCAAGATGAGTATGCTTCTGCCGTTGCAAAAGGGAGTGAGCTATTGTCGTCATTTATCGAACAAGGGGTGGCAAAAATATCATCAGACGAAAAATCTGCTATTGAAAAAAAATGGTTAGGGTTTAATAAAAGTGCCGATAAGTTAACGCTCGCTTATACACCAAACTTACTTCCGTATATGGGCATTTCTCCTCAAGGAGAAGCACAAGGCTTGTTTGTTGATATTTGGCGCTTGTGGTCAAAACAAACTGGTTTGGCAGTAGAATTTATTCCTGAAAAAATGTCAGATGCGATTGAATTAATCAAAGATGGTGTAATTGATGCGCATATTGCTTACCCTAATAATCAGCTTTCAATTGATAACCTGACACTGGCTAAACAAATTTATGGGGTACCATCAAATGTCTATATTTCGTATGACTTTCCGAATATAAGTGAGCTTTCGCAACTAAATGGTAAACGATTAGGCGTATTTGCTACTGCGCCATATAAAGAACAAATATCGACTGACTTTCCCAATATCAAGGTTGTTTTATTAAAAAACTATAGTGAAGTTATTAAGGCTATAGAACAAAATGAAATTGATGCTTTTGTTGGTGCGGTAGAAACAACGAGTGAACAATTAATTCAAGCAAATTTACAATCTGCCTTTTATAGCTTACCTGTTAGCCCATTCAAAACCAAAATTTTTGCCTTAACACAAAAGAAAAACACCCGTTTAGTTGAAATTATTAAAGAAGGCTTTGAAATATTACCACCAGAGGAGTTACTCAAACTCGAAAAGCGTTGGTTATTAAGTGGTCATGATGGTTATTACAAAGTTAATAATAAAAAAGTTCAGTTAAGTAAGGAGGAAACTGGCTTTTTATCAAAAATTAAAACAGTTAAAGTTGGAATTAACAAAAGTTGGCGACCTGTTGAATTTATTAGTGAAAACGGTGACATACAAGGCATAAATGCGGATGTATTAAACCTTATTAGTCAGAAAACAGGTGTAAATTTTTCTTTTCATACTTATGATAATTGGAGTGAGATGTTACAAGGCTTACTCGATAAAGAAATTGATCTGTTAGGCAGCGCCACAGAATCTAGTGAGCGTAAAAAGTCGATTTCATTTACGGACTCATATTGGGATATGCCCTGGGTTGTTATTCATCAAAGACAGCAAAAGAGCGCCTTAAAATTAAAAGACTTTTACGGTAAAGAATTGGCTATAGTAAAAGGCTATCATTTAGCAAATATCATTCAACAAGAATACCCCAGCATTATTTTGAAAATAGTGGCTAATCATGAAGAAGGGATAAAAGCGGTACAACAAGGGATTGTAGAAGGTTTAATTGAAAATATTGCATCAGCATCTGAACTCATTCGCCGTGAAAGTTTAATCACGTTATATATGTCGGTAGTTGATGAGTTTAAAATTGATAAAAATAGTTTTGCAGTGCGTAAAGATTGGCCAGAATTAACGAACATTATTAATAAAGCATTAATGACTATTTCAGAAGATGAGCGACAAAAAATCTATGAAAAATGGTTTGGAATAAATTTAGAAACAGGCTTTGATAAAGATGTGGTCTTAAGATTATCAGTACAAATTGGCGTGATCATATTGACCATTATCGTTGTTATAATTGTTTGGAATAGACGGCTTTATGTTGAAATTCAAACGCGAAAATCTCTCGAAGAAAAAATGAAACACATGGCAACTCATGATGAATTAACAGGGCTCGCTAATCGTGTATTATTAAAGGATAGAATTAACACTGCCATAAATTTTCATCAACGTCAGTCATTACAAATGGCCTTATTATTTATCGATTTGGATGGTTTCAAAAGCATCAATGACACATACGGACATGACGTTGGCGATGAATTATTAATACAAGTGGCAAATAAACTGGCGCAATGCGTTCGTAAGTCTGACACTATTGTGCGCTTTGGTGGCGATGAGTTTGTTTTATTACTAACGGGTCTTCACAACCAAGAAGAAGCCGCTTTTATTGCTGAAAAAGTACTAAAACTTGTTCAGCAACCTTTTCAGTTAACGGTCGGTGAAGCGAATGTTGGCTGTAGCATTGGTATTGCAATGTACCCTGATGATGCAAAAACTGATACCGACTTATTAAAAGAAGCTGATCGGCTCATGTATAAAGTAAAAGCCGCGGGTAAAAACCATTACGTTTTTAACTCCTAAATTATACTTTTATCACTTATATTTTTTATTTTCTCTGGTTGAATGCAGGTGACATTAGCCTTGATTGCTTTATAATGTCGGCAAAATTTTATCCTAATAGAAATCGGCGCTATTTATACCGTTATTAATAGTCGCTCAATTCTCGGTTTATCAAGGCAAATTAGTATGCGTACGCTTTATTGTGGTGAGGTCAACGAATCTCATATCGGTCAAGAAATAACATTATGTGGTTGGGTTAACAAACGTCGTGATTTAGGCGCTGTTATTTTCTTAGATTTACGAGATAGAGAAGGCTTAGTTCAAGTAGTTTATGATCCTGATTTACCTGAAGTAATCAAAAAAGCGAACACGTTACGGAATGAATTTTGTGTTCAAATTAAAGGTAAAGTTCGCGCTCGTCCAGAAGGGCAAGTAAATAAAGACATGAAAACCGGTGCGATTGAAGTACTCGGTTTAGATTTAACAATCTTAAACAAGTCTGCGCCTTTACCATTAGATTCCAATCAAAATAACTCTGAAGAGCAGCGTTTAAAATATCGTTATTTAGATTTACGACGCGCTGAAATGACTGAACGTATGCGTTTTCGCGCAAAAGTAACTTCTGCTGTGCGTTCTTCGCTTGAATCACAAGGTTTCTTAGATATTGAAACGCCAATTCTTACTGCTGCAACGCCTGAAGGTGCACGTGATTATTTAGTACCAAGTCGTACACATAAGGGGCAATTCTTTGCTTTACCACAATCACCACAGTTATTTAAACAATTGCTGATGATGTCAGGTATGGAGCGCTACTATCAAATCGTAAAATGTTTCCGTGATGAAGATTTACGTGCCGATAGACAACCAGAATTCACGCAAATTGATATTGAAACGTCATTCATGTCATCAGATCAAGTGATGGAAGTAACAGAAACAATGATCCGTGAATTGTTTCAAACCATGCTGAATGTTGATTTAGGCGAATTTGCTCGTATGCCTTATTCAGAAGCCATGGCTCGTTTTGGCTCTGACAAGCCAGATTTACGTAATCCACTTGAAATTGTTGACGTTGCCGACATTTTAAAAGATGTTGAATTTAAAGTGTTCTCTGGTCCTGCAAACGATGAAAAAGGTCGTGTTGCTATTATCTGTGTACCACAAGGTGCAGCTAAATTCTCCCGTAAAGGCTTAGACGAATTAACAAAGTTTGTTGGCATTTACGGTGCTAAAGGTATGCCTTGGTTAAAAGTAAATGATGTTGATGCAGGCCTTGAAGGTTTGCAATCGCCCATTTTAAAATTCTTAACTGCAGAGCAAGCAAAAGCCATTATAGAGCGTGCTAATGCTAAAACCGGCGATATCATCTTCTTTGGTGCTGATCAGTACAATGTGGTTAGCGAATCACTTGGCGCACTTCGTCTTAAATTAGGTGAAGATTTAGAATTATTACAAGGTGACTGGAAACCTTTATGGGTGGTTGATTTCTCAATGTTTGAAGAAGTAGACGGGCACATGCACGCTATTCATCATCCATTTACCGCACCAACTAATTTAACCGCAGAAGAATTAGAAGCTAATCCTGTAGGCGCATTATCTGATGCTTACGATATGGTGCTTAATGGCTGTGAATTAGGTGGTGGCTCTGTTCGTATTCATAACCAAGATATGCAAGCCGCAGTATTTAGAATTTTAGGTATTAGTGATGAAGAGGCTGAAGAAAAATTTGGTTTCTTATTAGAAGCTTTACAATACGGTGCTCCACCGCATGCTGGTTTAGCGTTTGGTTTAGACCGTCTAGTGATGTTGATGACAGGTGCAACATCAATTCGTGACGTTATGGCATTTCCTAAAACTACTACTGCTGCCTGTCCATTA
>JAQWHO010000075.1 GCA_029249355.1 Thalassotalea sp. | reverse complement strand
GGCATAACACAATCAAACATGTCGATACCGCGACGCACACCTTCAACCAAGTCTTCAGGTTTTCCTACTCCCATGAGATATCGGGGCTTATTCTCAGGGATCAAGGGGGCGGTGTGATCTAAAATTCTGACCATATCTTCTTTCGGTTCACCGACAGACAAACCGCCAATAGCATAACCATCAAAATCAATCGCTTTTAAGCCATCAATAGAAATTTCACGTAAATCTTCATACATGCCGCCCTGCACAATACCAAATAAAGCATTAGGGTTTTCTTCGTGCGCATCTTTAGAGCGTTGCGCCCAACGAAGCGAAAGCTCCATAGAGTCTTTTGATTCTTGGTGAGTTGCAGGATAAGGAGTACATTCATCAAATATCATTACAATATCAGAACCGAGTTTACGCTGAACTTCCATTGAACGTTCAGGCGTTAACATAATTTTTTCACCATTAACGGGCGAGCTAAATTTAACACCTTCTTCGGTAATTTTTCGCATTTTCCCTAAAGAAAACACTTGGAAACCGCCAGAGTCAGTAAGAATGGGTTTATTCCAATTAATAAACTCGTGTAAACCACCATGCTGTTCAACAATATCAGTGCCTGGGCGAAGCATAAGATGAAAAGTATTGCCGAGAATGATTTCAGCACCAATATCTTCTACTTCTTCTGTTTTCATCCCTTTTACTGTGCCGTATGTGCCAACAGGCATAAATGCAGGCGTTTCAACCGTACCACGAGCAAAAGTCAGACGACCTCTTCTTGCTTTACCATCTTTATTAATTAGGTCAAATTTCATTGCTTTAACCTTTGATTTTTCTGTCATATGTAATTCCTCAACCAACTAGCGAAACAGGCCAGCGGTTTAGTGTTATATCGTTTAATTTAGTTTGTTTTCTTGGTGAGCAACATTGCATCGCCATAACTAAAGAAACGATACTTTTCGGCAACAGCATGTTGATATGCTGTCATGATATTTTCATAGCCAGCAAACGCGCTAACTAACATTAATAAGGTGGATTCAGATAAATGGAAATTGGTGATCAACGCGTCTATCACTTCAAACTGATAACCTGGTGTAATAAAAATGTCAGTATCACCATAAAACTCTTGTAGTGGCTGGCCATTTTTAATTGACGCTTTTGCCGCGCTTTCAAGCGAGCGCACCGAGGTTGTACCTACGGCAATAACGCGTTTTCCATTTTTTTTAGTTTTTGATATTTGCTCGACAACCTCGCTTGACACTTCAACATATTCAGCGTGCATAATATGATCAGAAATTTCATCAACACGCACTGGCTGAAAGGTTCCAGCACCAACGTGTAAAGTGACAAAAGCAAAGTCGACACCTTTAGCTTTTAATTGAGCAAGTAAAGCTTCGTCAAAATGTAATCCGGCGGTTGGTGCAGCAACGGCACCCGGTTTTTCATTATAAACCGTTTGATAACGTTCTTTATCGCTCTCTTCATCAGGTCGGTCGATATATGGAGGTAAAGGCATATGCCCTACTTCTTCTAGCACTTTTAACACATTATCATCAGAGTGAATTTCTAACTCAAATAAAGCCCCATGTCTTGCCACCATGGTTGCATTGACCTTATTTTCTAAAAGAAGTTTAGTATCAACTTTTGGTGATTTACTCGCACGAATGTGTGCTAAAAAGCGTTTATCATCCAGTAAACGTTCTACTAATACTTCAACTTTTCCGCCACTTTCTTTTTGACCAAATAATCGCGCAGGGATCACTCTTGTATTGTTAAAAACAAGCAAATCACCTTGATTTACTTGATTTAATATTTCAGTAAACGTTGAATCATCAATGGCACCACTATTGCCATCGAGCGTCATTAAACGGCTCGATGATCTATTTTCTTTAGGATAACGAGCAATTAGCTCTTCGGGTAAATTGAAGGAAAAGTCGGCAACACGCATGATATTTTAGGAATAATTACTCAATGAAAAACCGCGTAATTTTAGTGCCGACAGCAACGAATAGCAAGTAAAACCTAGTCGTTGCTAACGAGTGAATAAATGAGTCAATAAAACTTGGTGATAAATTTATAAAAGAACATCACTCAGATAAATGTTCACCATTACTATAAAACATCTCCCTAAAAAGCTTTTGTGTCGTATGCTAAATAAAAGCTCATCATGATGTTGCCTTATGAATGATTATAATTTAACGCAAACCTATGCCATCGCTAAAACTATTTTAAACGGCTTTGAACGACATATTTTTTTATTTGGCACGATAACCCGTTCGGCGAAAGAGCGTTTTGAGCAATGCCAATGGCAAAAAATTCATGAAGCGGCAAAAGAGCGCACCGATTACTTTGATATGCGCGTCACCGAAACCCTGCAAACAATCAAACAAGACTTTGGTATTGAATTATTAGACATTAAGCTTTGGCAAAATATTAAAAACTGTTATGTCGAATTATTGTTAAATCATCCACAAGCAGAACTGGCTGAAAGCTTTTATAACTCAGTATTTTGTCATTTATTTGAACGAAAATACTACCATAACGATTTTATTTTCGTCGAAGCCAGTGATCTGACCGAACAACAAATTTCCGCCGCGCAAATTTATACTCGCTACCTCCCAGCCGAGCAAGGATTAAGTAAAACCATTACCGCTATTATTCGCAAAGCGAGTTTTTCTGCCAGATTCATAAACCCTAAAAAAGAATTTAGTGCGTTAGTGAAAGCGTTTATTAAAAAGCCTGAATTAGCACAATATCCGCTTGAAGACCTTAAACTCGATATTCTCAACTTTACATTTTATCGTAATAAAGGCGCTTATATTATAGGAAGAGTTATATCCCCGAGCGGTGAAACGCCTTTTATTGTTGCTATAGTTAATGACGAAAAAACAGGTCTTCATTTAGACGCTTTATTAACTGAGCCTGAAAATATGGCAGTTGTATTCGGTTTTGCTCGTTCATACTTTTTTGTTGATTGTTTATATCCGCAAGCGCTAGTTAATTTTCTCCAAGGATTAATCCCTCATAAAACACGTGCTGATTTGTACTCTGCTATCGGGTTTCACAAACAAGGCAAAACGCAATTTTATCGCGACTTTTTACATCATTTATCAAGTAGTAATGACCAGTTTAAGCTCGCGGATGGTATTAAAGGCATGGTGATGTCAGTGTTCACACTGCCCTCGTACCCTTATGTTTTTAAAATAATTAAAGACAAGTTTGCGCCCAGCAAAAAAATGACCAAAAAAGACGTAAAGTCAAAATATCGTTTGGTTAAGCTTCATGACAGAGTTGGCAGAATGGCCGACACCATGGAGTATTCAGAAGTAGCTTTCCCTAAAGCACGTTTTTCTCAAGAATTACTCGATGAATTAATGCAAGTTGCGCCTTCTATCATTAGATTTGAAGATGACTTAATTATTATTCAGCACCTTTACATTGAACGTAGAATGACGCCATTAAATATTTATTTGGCTACTGCTTCTGATGAAGAAATAAATGCAGCCATGTTTGGTTACGGTGAAGCGATAAAACAACTGATCGCCGCCAATATATTCCCTGGTGATATGTTATTGAAAAACTTTGGTGTCACGCGTCATGGCAGAGTAATATTTTATGACTATGATGAAATTACTTATATGAATGAAGTAAATTTTAGGGTAATACCTGAAGCCGTAACTGAGGAACAAATTTTTGCCGCTGAACCTTGGTACTCTGTAGCTCCAGGCGATGTATTCCCAGAAGAGTTAGCAACTTTCGCTTTATCAAACCCGAAACATCGCAAAGCATTTTTAATTCATCATAATGATTTACTCGATGCCCGTTACTGGCAACAGCATCAGCAAAATATTGCTAATGGACTTATTGAAAATGTTTACCCTTATCCAAAAGAGTTAAAATTAGCTCATTAACGATTAAACAACGATAGATTGCACATAAATTAGCCGAACAGTATAAATTTATTATTTAGCGCTTTACCTTTAGAATTGCTTGGGTATAATTCGTCTCCGTTGCAGGG
>JAQWHO010000074.1 GCA_029249355.1 Thalassotalea sp. | reverse complement strand
GGCATTTGCATCATCATCGCCATGGAAGTTGCGACTTCGCCTGCATTGGCTTCAGCACGTTTATAACGTAAGCCTAATTGCACTTGTGTACTTTCATATTGCTGTTGCCATTCAGCAAATATCCCAAAGCGATTATCTTCAACACCGTTAAAGTTAACCACTTCAAACATCATATTATTAGGGTTTGTGATCACTGAATCATGCTCGGCAATATAACCATCAAAACCTAAACGTAATTCACCAAATGAGAGCGCTTGTTCAATGGTAAATTTAAAGTCGGTCGTTGTTGCGGCCGCATTATTTCGACGATACTTAGCCGGATCACTATTCATCCTCATCGCAAAGTTTGTCATCCCATGATCAGCATCGATATAACCTAATAACCAGTTTGCTTGCCAATCACCTAACATAAATTTGCCGTCTAAATTAACGCGATGACTGAAGATATATTCAATATCCATTGGCAACGCGGGCGTTCCTGAATCTTGGGTGTCGGTATAATGATAACTTAAGCCAGTTTCACTTGAGTCACCAAAATAACGAAGATCAGTTCCGAATTGACGCTTTTCAAAATCGGTAGGTGAAATTTCATCGCCACCACCACTTTCCATACTATCGCCAGCTTGCCAATTGCCATAAAACAAACCGGCATAATCACCTTTGGCTATATTAACGACTGAAGATAACGTACCTGCGCTATTGTTGCTACGTGCTCCCGCTTGAATATCACCTGCTGTTTGCCAATCATCACTATTGTTACCTTCAGCTTTGCGCATTTTAATATCTATCGCGCCGCCTAAAGTGTTTATGCCTGCAGAAACTGGCGCTATACCACGATATACCGTCATCGAATCCACAATTAATGGCGTTGAATAACTTAGCGGTGTGTCCATAGCATTAGGGCCTGCACCAATAATGGTATGGCCATTTAATGTCGCTGATAATCTATCACCATATAGTCCACGATATTGAGCAATACCGGTCACTGGACCATTAGAATTTACATTCGCGCCAGGAACTGATGTTAACCAGTTAGCAAGATCTGGCTCTGTGGTTTTTCCTTGTGCATAACTTTCATTATTATCTAAACCAACATGATGACGTTGATTGGTAATCGTGATCACTTCAATATCATCAATACTGTCTTTCGCATCAACTGTCGGCGCATTCGCCCATGCTTGTGCAGAAATCATATTCGTAGAAAGTAAAATGGCATTTACTGCGAGTGCGCTAGCTTTATAAGAAAAAGTTTTAGTTGGAAATTTCATGACTACATCACTTACTTATTTTTAATTTTCGCTATTTTGTAAGGAATTAAATTTTTAAACAAAGGGAAAGTGAGAAAGTGCGACATAATGACGCAGAGAAATTTTAGCTCACTTGATTAACATCAAACAACTTGATTCATAAAGAAAAACAATAATCCGATGACAACGTTTGAATGACATTAACTCGCTTAATTATTGAGCTAATTAATTGTCGCGTTCGCTTAAAAATCAAAGGTTTTAAAATTCAAACATCAAAAATATTCTTCTTGTATTTGTACTATTGTACTTTGTTACACTGTTTCATCGCCTTTATGAGGATATTTAATGACAATTGCTTCAACAATGGCACAATAGCCCTGTGGAAAATAAAAAGGATAGTAAATGAAGGGCTTAATAGGTTTGTTCCTAATCCTGATCAGTCAGATCAGTTTTGCGGTAGAACAAGCAGAAACCATTTTTAAACAGTTAGCACCGTCACTTTATCAGATACGTTTAATCGATAAAGCAAGTGGTGAAAAATCATCGATTGGCTCAGGCTTTCAAATAAGCAGCGATGGATTGATAGCCACTAACTACCATGTTATTTCTAGTTTTGCGCGTCATCCAGAAAAATACCGTATTGAGTATCTAGATAATAAAGGTAATAAAGCGCCGCTGACATTAAAAAGTATTGATGTCATTAATGACTTAGCGCTCGTGAAAAGAGACGTTGATCAAGCAATGCCATTTTTTGAGATATCTCAAATCATTCCTACCAAAGGAGAAGAACTCTATTCTTTAGGTAACCCTCACGACCTTGGCATGATAGTAGTGCCAGGCACTTATAACGGATTAAAAAAAGAATCATTTAACGACAGAATTCATTTTACTGGGTCAGTAAACTCAGGCATGAGCGGTGGTCCAGTTGTAAATAAAAACACCGAAGTCGTTGGCGTTAATGTGGCAACATCGGGTAATCAAATTGGCTTTTTAGTGCCGCACGATAAACTGTTAACGTTATTCGCCCAATATCAACAAGAAGAACTTTTAACCATTGACGAGCAAATGGAAAATCAACTTCAAGCGAATCAAAAAAAATTAGTTGATACCCTTATCAATAGCGATTGGCAATTGAAAAACCTCGGTGAAGGCTTAATACCTACCATTGACGTACCATTTATTCGCTGCTGGGGAGAATCAAACGCTGATAAAGAAGACGCGTTAATTATGCTTGCTGTCGCCAACTGTTCATTAGATGAAAACACTTACATAGCAGGGAATTTTTTCACGGGCTCTTTAGAAATGGAATACCGTTTCATGCAAGCTAAAAAATTATCTGATACAAAGTTTTATCAATTATTTCAGCGACAAATTGCTCGCGTAATGCCGGGTAATAAAGCCGGTAAAGACGATGTTTCTGAATTTGAATGTCAACATGACATTATCATGCCCGAACACCAAAACATTAATAACAAAGCCGTTTTATGTACTAGAGCCTACAAAGACTTTGCTGACCTTTATGATGTTTTATATTTAGGGGTTTCTATCGACAGACATGATCAAGCACTGCTCAGCCACTTCACCTTTGCAGGTGTTTCTCAAGACAGTGCGCAAGCATTTACTAAGAAATTTATGGAGTCTGTCTCATGGAAATAATCATTGAAGAGATCAGCCGAGGCCAAAAATTA
Organism: Thalassotalea sp.; assembly: GCA_029249355.1. Lineage (GTDB taxonomy): Bacteria > Pseudomonadota > Gammaproteobacteria > Enterobacterales > Alteromonadaceae > Thalassotalea_H. The sequence goes on along the minus strand of JAQWHO010000074.1, from coordinate 2,522 downwards.
TTAGGTCGCCATAAATTTAATAAAGACAGTATTAACATAGGCCGTGGTTATCATAGCGATATAATTTTAGCTGACCCACACGTATGTGCAGAACATTTATCGATAGCATTTGATGGTGAAAACTGGCGTGTAGTTGACCTTAATAGCATTAATGGCTGTTTTTTAGGTGAAGGTAAAAAACCAGCAAATGGACATATTATTCATTCTGGCGATGTTATCACGATTGGTAAAAGTCAGATCAGGATTGTATTTCCGCACCACCCTGTTGTTGACAGTATTACCCTCAGCCCTTTTGAAAATTTAATCAATTTAACAAAACAACCCGCCGTATTAACTATCAACGTATTAATTTTTGCGTTGCTAACCGGTTGGATGTTCTTTTTAAATAACCCTAAAGAAGTGAATTTTACGCAACTATTTGTGCCTGCAGTCGGTTTAACATTGATGTTTGCCATATGGCCAGCAGCAATATCGTTAATCTCACACTTAACTAAACACGATGCCCGAATTTTTACTCAGTTAGGTATTTGTTTTGTTTTTTACAATTTAAGCTGGCTAATTGATTTTATCGAAGCGTTAGTCAATTTTAATACGTCAAGTCAGTCGCCTTTAACTGGTTTATTAGTGATATTACCGATTACTCTTGCCTTCTGTTTATTCTGGCTCAATTGTCATATTGGTTTTCATATGAGCAAAGTGAGAAGAGTAGTGGTTGCAATATGTTTAACAACATTATTATTTGGTGGAACCTTTTTAATTCAGCTAAGTAAAAAGCCTGACTTTAGTGTCAGACCTCAATTTAATTCAACATTACTGACGCCAAACTTTATGTTTGCACCTAGCAATAATGTCGATGAATTTATTGAGAACAGCAATAAGCTTTTTCAGCGAGTGCAAGACAACAAAAATAAAGATTAGACTTATTATTAGGGAACCGATAAATCGCTTAATAGCATTCGCCTAAAAGTTCTACAGGAAATACGTGGTTGATTGTCTGTAGACAATTAACCACAATTAATCGTTATCAATTATTTTAAGCAAAGTTCTACATGATATATTTATAGAATGAGTTGAACTTACCTCTTTTCCTTTAACGAGATAAAAACGGTGATAATAGCTAAACTACTCAAGCCTTTAATACTATTCTTTTATTTTGTAAGCTTTCTTTCAACTTCACAAGAAGCTAATAATAAAATTCATATTCAAATTGTGACTGAGCACCTTCCTCCTTTTCAAATAGGAACTCCAACAGAAGTCTTAGGCTTTGCAACAGAAATTGTGAAGACAGCCATGTTAAATACACCGTATAACTTTAGTATTGATGTATACCCTTGGACTCGCGCTTTCAAAATGACAAGGAACAAAGAAAACACCTGTATTTACTCAATCATCAGGACGCCTGACAGAGAACAGCAATTCATTTGGGTGAATACAATAGCGGAAAGTAATTCCTCTTTTATCGGTTTAACAGAAAGAAAACTGAAAATAACTTCATTTGAGGACGCTAAAAAATATAAAACAGCAGTGATTAGAGATGATATATCTCATCAGATATTGTTAAAAAAAGGTTTCAAAGAAGGTATTAATCTATATGTTTTAAATAACACTTATTCATTATTAAAGTTGCTCTCGCAACGTAAAGGCATTGATTTTATTTTAGTAGATGCATATACCATTCAATATCGAGCTAGATACAATGACTTAGATGCAAGTATGTTTGAAAAAGTCTTTCAATCGGAAGAACAGCCATTAAATTATTATTTAGCATGTAATACACAAACCTCTCCAGAAATAATAAAAGAGTTGCGTTTATCTATTCAGAAAATGAAAGTAACTGGTCAACTTGATCGAATAATCAGTGAATGGCGCTACCCTAATTTAAAAGTGAAATAAAGGTTGGGCGTTTCAATCTATCTTACCCTAAAAGCTTCAATGCATTTTAGGGTAAGATATGATTAAGTTTTATGGCTTGGCAATAAAGCCAACAGCATCATAAACCGATGTTAATATTTTACTTGCTCGCTCAGATGCTTTAGCAGCGCCATTACGCATTACCTGTTCCATTAAAGCTTGATCATTACGATACTGATGATATTTCTCTTGGATTGGCTCAAGCATGGCGACAACGGCATCTGCAACATCACCTTTTAAATGGCCGTACATTTTGTCTTCATATTGAGGCACTAATTGCTCTACTGTTTGGCCAGTAGCACAAGATAAAAGTGATAATAGATTAGAAACACCTGGCTTTTCATCAAAATCAAAATAGATACGAGCTTGTTCATCAGAGTCGGTAACCGCACGTTTAATTTTCTTAGCGATTTTCTTTGGCTCTTCTAATAAACCAATAAAGTTACCCGGGTTAGTATCCGACTTAGACATTTTCTTTGTCGGCTCTAACAAACTCATAACGCGAGCGCCATGTTCTGGAATGTATGGGTCAGGCACGACAAAAACATCGCCATAAAGATTATTAAAACGGGTCGCAATATCACGCGCTAACTCTAAATGTTGTTTTTGAT
>JAQWHO010000073.1 GCA_029249355.1 Thalassotalea sp. | reverse complement strand
ATCTCTAAATAAAATACCTTTTTTAGGGTAGTCTGCAATAGTATGTACGGCGCTTTTAAGTTGTAATATTTGTGTTTCTGTCATTGTTCGCAATATTTTTTATAAAGTATTGCTAAAGAATAATGGAAAACTAACTGTTTTTATAGTGAATGTACGAGAGATTTTTCGATTCTTAGTAGATTTATTTTTTGATAAAATAATTCTTGATCGATTGGTTTGGAGATTATGCATTCTAAGTGCATGAGTTCTTCAACATTATGAAGGGTAGTTATATCTTGCGTACTCATAAATATTACTGGAATATTTGACGTAGCATCTTTAGATTTTAAATTTTTCACAAGTTTGATGCCATTCATTACAGGCATAAGATGATCAATAATATACAAGTCAAAATGTTGTTTTTGAGCTTTTTCTAGAGCGTCTAAGCCATTATTTGCACATTCATAGGTAAAACCTAATTGAGAGATCAGATCACCCAATTTTTCACGTACAGGCTCTTTATCATCGACGACTAAAATATGCATATTACTGATCTATTTTAAGTTAACGGTTAGCTTAAAACCGTTAACCAGCCCATTAACATAGGGAGTAATGGTGCTACGATTAATGCTGATAAAGCAGCAAACAAGTGGCGTTTTGATGAACTATCTTTAAAGTTTTCATGTTGTGACATCTTTGACTTCCTAACTAAACTACAAAATGAACGGCGCGAATTCTAGCCGAAAAATAGCAATATAGATAGGAATATTTGATCTAGATCAATATTTCAAACTGCACATCATCAATTTAAAGGCATAAAAAAACCAGCCAATAGGCTGGTTTTTATAAGTAATGGTTAAATTAAATAGACTTGCCTTTACGGGCAGCAGTGTCTTTAATATAACTTACCCAACTTTTAGCACCCTTACGAGTTTTAGGATCTTTCATTGCGTTTTGAATAGCAGCATAGGCTTCTTTATATTCAGCTAGATAAAAATGAGATTCTGCAATACTCATATATAATCTACCCTTGTTAGAAACACCTAAATCAATGGCTTTATTTAAAGCAACTACCGCTTTTGCAAATTGCTCATCTTGCGCTAATAAAGTACCTTGTTTACTATAATGTTTAGCTTCATTTGTCATCTTAGCTAATTCACCATAGTACTTGGCGGCTTTATCAATATGCTGAGCAGCATGCCATGCATTCGCTAACGAATAGATATTAGTATCATCACGCTTAACAAGACCAGAAGAAATATGCTTTTCTAATAGTTGAGCCGATTTAAATGGCATATTATTCTGCGCGTATAAGCTCGATAACGTTTTAATTTCTGACTCTTTCTCAAGGTAACCTTGTTTGTAAGCCAAATCTAACGTTGCCATGCCACGTTGATAATCTTCAACTAAAAGATAAAAATTCCCTAACTGTTTCCAGAATGCTTTTTCATTAGGAAATAACTGAACAGCGGTTTCCAAAACATTCACTGCATCTTTATATTTTTTAGTCTCGTAGTAAGAGGTCAATTTCAAGATGTATGGATTTTTGTTATGCTTGTCACCGTAAGCTGCAATAGCATTATTCGCAGGAGTGATCATTTTAGGTAAACGTTTTAATTCATAGTTAGCTTGAGCAATTTTCACCCAAGTATCACCATCAGATTTACCGGTAAAGTCCATCCAAGCTTTATAATTATCTAGTGCACCTTGATAATCTTTAGTTTGCATCTGAAGATCAGCAAGCAACTTAATTGCTTCACCGTGATCAGATTCATTCAAGATATCAGGTCCAACAGCTTTCTTTAAGTATTCAATCGCTTTCGCTTCTTGATCACCTAAAGTTGCATACATTACCGCGATATAACGCGCTAAAATAGCTTTATCATAATCACTTTTAGCATTAATCTCTAAAAGCAAATCTAGTGCCCCTTTGATATCATCAGTTGAGTAAAGCTCAAAAGCTTTACCCACTTTCTTACCAACAGTAGGGCCCATTAGACGCGTTTTACGTTTCGGCTTTTCTGACTTTTCAGCACCCGCTGCACTAACATCAAAAGATGTAGGCAACTGCACTAATACTAATGAAGCCAATAAAGTCAAAGATGTTAAAATCTTATTCATTATTACGAACCTCCATCCATTTTAAAGTCTAATTGAACTGTCAAGCCAGTTTGGCGCAATGGTTTACCATCAACAACTTTTGGCCTGTACTTCCACTTACGTAACGCACGTTTAGCTTCTTTGTCAAATATACGTTTTGGTTCTGCATCGATAACGTTTACATCTTCAACACCACCAATTTCGTTAATAGTAAATGAAAGTTTTACCCAACCTTCTTTACCATCACGAGCTGCTTGTATTGGATATTTAGGTTCAATACGAACAATTGGTGTTGCATCTCCGTCACGACCAAAACCTGCACCTGGTGCTGAAATTCCAGCACTAGCGCCTGCCAACTGTACACCTGGCATATTAAACGTTAGTCCACCTGAGTCGTTATTAACTTCAGGCTCAGGAGCTTGAGGTTTAGGCGGCGTTTTAGGCGGCGGAGGCGGAGGCGGCGGTACACGTCG
>JAQWHO010000072.1 GCA_029249355.1 Thalassotalea sp. | reverse complement strand
TCATCACTTAAGCTGCGATCAAGTTTGGCAATCCAGTCGCTGGCTTCATTTAGTCGTTTATCTTCAGCATCAACACTTGAGTTTTTAACATCAGAGCGTTGATTTATATGATGAATATTACTCATTTAATCCTCCTGCACTTTTTTGGGAAGATAATGAATCACTTTCGCTAGAGTTTGCTGTTATCTTACGCATGAAAAGAGTGCAGCGTTTCATGCCTGTTGAAATATGTTTTTCCACGGTACTTTCACTAAGGCTCAATTGGGCAGCTATCTCTCGCTGCGAATATCCATAAACTTTTTTTAATACAAATACTTTACGACACTGAACAGGTAATTGTCTAACGGCTTCACAAAAATGCGAAAACTCATTGTTTGTTAGCGTATTTTCATACATTTCATCTTTATGATTATCTGACAATAAGTATTCCAACGCTTCCATGTTTTCAATGCCATCAACCAGTCTGACACTTGCTTGTTTTTGATAATCCAGCGCTAAGTTCCTTGCTGTTTTATACATAAAAGATTTTGGCGATGTAATACTTTCTTTATTTTCAATCTGACAAATTCGAACATAAGTTTCTTGAACAATGTCTTCAATTTCATGAGGCGGAACAATACGAGCTACAAGTCGAGATATACTCTTTCTTGAAGCTAAATATGCTTTATAAATTAATGTGTCGTTCGACATTACACTCCACTTATTTTCTTTTTATCGTCTTTAAACTAACCAAAATTTTTAGGCTTGTTTTTATTATTTTTTTTCGATAACTGTAAAGACGAGTGAGCATTAATAATCCGCCATTTAATTTTAGTTTTATTTGAAAATAATGCATCAAAGTACAAAATTATATTTTTGAGGGTACTGTAAAAGCTTGTAATTCACGAGGGAAGTGTAATAAGGTTTTTGTTAGTTATCAAAAGTGTTCAGTTCCACTTCATCGATTTTTACAATGTCATCAAAATTTATTATACAATATAAACAGTTGATTACGTGATTTTTGTTGAGTGTTTGATGGAGTCGTTCTGCCAGAAAAAAATGCTAAATAAATAATAATAATTAGGCATCAAAAGATACCAGCATGATTAATCATCAAAATAAAACATATCAAAAAATAAAAATATTTTTATGGAGGAAAATAAAAAGCCAGTCGTCTTTGTTTTGTGTATGGCGTAATTCCGTACGTTTGAAATATCGAATAATACGAGTTCGTTTGATCTCTTTCATCGTTATCTACAGTCTCTCAAGTCATTGGGTAATTGCAGAAGAAAGTAATGAAAAAGTAATGTTCAATATTCCAAGACAAAGAGCCGATTTATCACTCATAAATTTTGCAGAACAGGCCGATATAACCTTGCTTTTCCCCTTAGATAAAATGGAAGGAAAGCAAACTAATGCCGTATCTGGACAGCATTCAATAATGAATGCACTCCAAATGTTGCTTAAAAATACGGGCCTCAAAACTGATGTGAGTGAAAGTGGGCAGTTATCTATTTTAATAGACCCAAGTTTTGAGAGAAATAACGACATGGCTAATTATAAGAAAAATAAAGTTTCGAGTGCTGTTCTTGCCGTACTTACTACGGTAGCTGCATTACCAGCTGTTGCCGAAACTGAAGCTAAAGAAACAGAAATTATAGAAGTTCGGGGAATAAGAGGCGCGTTAGGTCGTGCTATGGATGCAAAAAGAGAAGCGGGTGGCGTTGTTGATTCAATATCAGCAGAAGATATTGGTAAATTTCCTGACACTAACTTAGCGGAATCTTTACAACGAATAACCGGCGTATCAATTGATCGCTCTGGGGGGGAAGGTCAATTAATCACGGTACGTGGTTTTGGTCCTCAGTTTAATACAGTGTTGGTCAATGGTCGTCAAATGGCGTCAGAAAATCAAAGCCGAGCGTTCAGTTTTGATACCATTGCTTCTGAGCTTGTTAAAAGTTTAGATGTTCATAAAACGTCTACGGCGACTATGCAGTCAGGCGGTATAGGTTCAACAGTTAATGTTAATACTGCACGCCCTTTTGCTATCAATGGTTTTAAAGTCGCAGGTAGTATTAAAGGTATTTATGACGGAAATAGCGAAGAAACGTCACCACAAGTTTCGGCATTGATCAGTAATACGTTCAATGATGAATCATTAGGCGTTTTATTTGCTATCTCTCGCCAAGAACGTGAAACTCGTTTAAACCAAGCGCAAATGGATGGCTGGTTAGAAAATGTTGGCGTACCAAACCCACAAACTGAAAGTGGTCAAGCCTATACTGGCAATATTTTTTCTCCTCGTAACTATGATCATAAAGTTACCACAGAACAACGTACAAGAACGAACGCCAACCTAGTTTTACAGTATGCGCCATCAGATAATTTAGTGATTACTGCGGATGCATTATATTCAGATTTTGATGTTGAAAGTGATACAACTTCATATGGTCATTGGTTCACTGCGCCAAACGTTGAAGGTTTTGGTAGCGATGCGGGCGCAACAGTTGATGCCAATGGTACTGTAATTGACTTGTATCAAGAAGTTGGCCTTGCAACAGATATGCATGCTAAAAAGTTTGACCGTTTAACCGAATCAAGTGCTTTAGGGTTAAATTTTGATTGGGATGTTAACGATAACTTAAATATGAAATTTGATTTAAGTCATTCAAATGCTGAACGTGCGGCGAATAATGGTCGAGGTGATCAATTATCACTTATTGGTTATGCAAACCGAGTTCGTTTTCAAGTTGATGGAAACATTTTACCCTATGCCAGTGAATTTGCTGATGCTAATTCAGGCATTTACAGTGGACAACAAGAACTCGATGGCGTTGCTTATGATCCCAGCGTTACGCCAGATGGTGTTTCTGAACACTTAGATCCTACTAATAGCCGTGCTCATGTTATGTTGCGACGTGGCTGGGCTGTAGAGGATAGTGTTGACCAACTTCGTTGGGATAGCACTTGGATTGACGATGCTGATAGCGGTTTAGCGGCAATAAAACTCGGTGCTATGTATTCTTCTGAAACTAAAAGTTTAGATCGTTGGGATAATGAAGGTGCCGGTTTACATTGTGTATATTGTGGTTATCCTGATGAGCCTAATATGGACGCATTTTCTCAATATGTTTTTAATGCCGGCAGTGATTTTTTAAGTGATGTAAGTGGTAGTGGCCGTATGCCAACTTCTTGGCTAGCCCATGATGGCGAAGCCAATTTTGCTTTTCTAGAACAGTATGGTGCAGCAAATGGTAACAGTTTTAGTTTTGATGCGTTAAAACGGAATAAATCTTTTGAAATTACCGAAGACACACTTTCACTTTATGTTGAGTTTGATTTTGAAGTTGAAGTTGCCGGTATGCCATTATCAGCAACCACAGGTTTTCGTTATGAATCAACTGATGTGGATGTAAATGGTACTGATGAACCTGTTTCTGAGCTGACTATTCTTGATAAAACTGAAATGTTAGCTAGTTATGGTAGTGCAGAATCCATCACTAAAAGCTCTGATTATGAAGCTATCTTGCCAAACTTTAGTGCTAAATTAGAAATAAGTGATGACTTAATTGCGCGAGTCGCTGCATCACAAACCATTACTCGACCAACTTTAGACAGTATGTCTCCTGTGACGGTAATTGGTACTACACGACAAGGTGGTAATTTAACATCAAGTTCAGGTAACCCTGAGTTAGAGCCGTTTACTTCAGATAATTTAGATCTATCACTTGAGTGGTATTATGCCGAAGCAAGTTATTTATCTGCAGGATATTTCAGAAAAAATGTTGCCAATTTCATTATTAATTCTACTGAAAACCTAACGTTTGAAACGGCTAATGGTGGCTTGTTAACAGACCCTTCAACGGGTACTGATGTTGACAACCCTGATGCTGCTGATAGCACTGCGGTATTTACTAATACATTGCCAAATAATAGTGAGTCAGCCATTGTTGACGGTTGGGAAGTCGCTTTACAACATACTTTTGATAGTGGCTTTGGTTTAATGGTTAACGCAACAATTGTTGATAGCAACGCTGAACTTGATCCTGCGGACATTACGCAAGTATTTGCTTTAACAGGTTTAAGTGATTCATATAATGTCGTTGGCTTTTATGAAAATGGTCCTTTTCAAGCACGAGTAGCGTATAACTGGCGTGATACTTTTGTTCAATCTCTAACACAATCTAATGGCGACGGCGTAACAATTGTTGAAGATTATGCACAAGTTGATGCAAGTGGTAGTTATGATGTCACAGACAACATTTCTGTTTTCTTCGAAGGTATAAATTTAACGGAAGAATACGTGCATAAACGTGGTCGCTTTTCTAATCAATTATTATTGGTGGAAGACAGTGGACGACGTTTTGCGGTAGGTGTTCGAGGTACTTTCTAGCTTTAGATCTTCATTAAAATCGTGAAGACTCTTGTTGAAGTTCAGCAAGAGTCTTTTGTGCGAATATTGCTAGATTAAAAAGTAAAAATTAAGAGCAAATAAACCATGAATGAACAAATAGATAGCCACAATTTAAAACCCACTAAAACGGTCGTTATTGTTGGAGGTGGTATCGCAGGTTGGTTAACGGCTGGCCGTATTTCCGCTCATCATAAACAAAACGTTAACGTTATTTTGATTGAATCTCCTTCTATTCCTGCTGTAGGTGTGGGTGAAGGTACTTGGCCAACTATGCGAAGTACATTAATTGCTTTAGGGATCAGTGAAACGGATTTTATTCGTGAATGCGACGCGAGTTTTAAACAAGGGGCTAAATTTGCAAAATGGGTCGATGGTAAAGAAGACGATTTTTATTATCATCCTTTAGTATTGCCTCAAGGTTTTAGCCAGGGTGATTTAGCGGGTTACTGGTTAAATAAAGAAGAGAGAGATGGTCGCTCATTTTCCGATGAAGTATGTTTTCAAGAAGCTATTTGTGAAAAAGGCTTAGCGCCTAAAACTATTCGTACCGAAGAATATGGCGCTATTGCAAATTATGCTTACCATTTAGATTCTGGAAAATTTGCTGTATTCCTCCAAAAACACTGCACAGAAAAACTCGGTGTTGTGCATCTTCTTGATGATGTCAATGGCGTTAAAACCCTAGAAAATGATGACATAGGATCGGTATCGACAAAAGAAAATGGTGATATATCCGGAGACTTATTTGTCGATTGTACTGGCTTTTCTTCACTATTATTAGGTAAGCATTTTGAAGTACCTTTTAAATCTTGTAGTGATGTGTTGTTTATTGACACGGCTTTAGCTGTTCAAGTGCCTTATGACCATGAATATAGTCCGATTGCCTCACATACTATTTCTACTGGACAAGAAGCGGGCTGGATTTGGGATATTGGTTTACAGCATCGAAGAGGTGTCGGTTATGTTTATTCCAGCAAACATAGTAGTGAAGAACAAGCGCGTGAAGTATTAGCAAAATATGTTGGCGAGAAATTCGATTCATTACCGGTAAGAAAAATTCCTATTGTTAGCGGACATCGAGAAAAATTTTGGCAAAACAATTGTGTTGCTGTTGGCTTATCTGCAGGTTTTTTAGAGCCTTTGGAAGCGTCTGCATTAGTTTTAGTCGAGCTATCGGCTCAAATGATCAGTGAACAATTACCAGCAACACGCGAAGTAATGGATGTTGTTGCGAAACGATTCAATGAAACATTTTTATATCGTTGGGACAAAATTATCGACTTTCTTAAACTGCATTATATTTTATCAACTCGAACAGATAATGCCTTCTGGACTGATAATCGTAATCCAGATTCGATTCCTGAAAGTTTAAAAGAAATGATGCAGTTATGGAAATATCGTTCACCAGCTGATCACGATTTCACCAGTAATAATGAAGTTTTTCCAGCAGCTAGTTATCAATATGTACTTTATGGCATGGGCTTTAAAAGTGATTATAGTCACAGTCAGCATTTATTGAGTGATTGGAAATTTGCTGAGCAGCAATTCAACAAAAATAATCAAATGATAAAACAAGCGAGTGATGCTTTGCCAACTAATCGAGAGCTACTAAATAAAGTACGTCAATATGGCTTTAATGAAATTTAAACGCATTTAAATATAAAAATAAATATAAGAAAAGAGACATTGAAATGGCAAAGTTAGTAGCAATAAATAATCAAAAACACAGAAATTTAATCATAGATATAAGCAAAGCTGAGCAGTATGGTGCCGAGTTAAATTTAATACCTACCGTGTTAAGCGAATTTGTTAGTTTAGCGGTGCAATACCCGATTGTTTTTACTAAAAATGGCGAGACGGGCGAGTTTGTGTGTGCCGCAATGTTAGGGTTTGAATCAAGCGAAAATCTATTTTGGCAAAATGGGCAGTGGCAAGGAATGTATTTGCCATTACAAATTCAAAGACAGCCATTTTTTATTGGCGAGTCAAGCGAGCAAAGTATTGAGAAAACAGATGAAAACAAAGACTACGTTGTTTGTATTGATATCGAAAGTCCGATGATTAATGAAGCAGAGTTAATAGAAACTGACAGTTACAATAAGTTGTATACAAATGAGGGTAAAGAGAGCGATTATTTAATTCAGGCCAAAAGTACCCTTGGCAATTTACTGCAAGGTGAAGCCGATAATAAAGCCTTTATTACTGCTCTAAAAACGATGGGCCTAATACAGCCGCTTTCTTTAGAAATAGCTTTCGTTAATGAACAAACAACTCGATTAAATGGTTTATATACTATCAATCAAGACAAGCTTGCCGCGCTTTCTGGTGATAAAATTACGTCACTTCACCAGTCAGGTTTATTACAACCAATTTATACAATGATTGCTTCATTAGCCCAGATTTATGCGTTAATTGAACGTAAAAATAAACGTATTCAATCGCATACATAAATTGATGTGTGATGTAAGGCTTAACGCCAATTTGTCTTTTCAACTAATGTTTGTAGGTAATGAAAATATCCCGGTATTAATCATTGATGATTTCGTTGAAAACCCTGAGAAATTAATTGCTTCAGCAAGAGTGTTCGCTGAAAAAGATGAGAGGTTTCAATCTCTACAAAGTGATTATTACCCTGGTGTAAGGAAAAGCTCGCCACAAAGTTACCAAACTGTAATCGGCCAATCGTTATTTTCGCTTTTAAAGACTTCTTTGTTTTTACCTGCAAATAAGGTGGGGAAATCGCCAAATGTTACAGTGTCTTATCTTGAAGTATTGATGTCCGCCTTTTCAATTGCCACCACAAAACCAGAAGATTTAAGGCCCATTCAAATGCTACCGCATTTTGATACACCGGCTGATAATCAATTGGCGATGGTGCACTATTTATGTGATGAAAAGCATGGCGGAACATCATTTTATCGACATAAAGAAACAGGCTTTGAAAGAATTTCTGAGCAGCGGCACAGTCAATATCGGCAAATTTTGAAGAAACAAGCTATTGCCGAAAAGCTACATTTAAATCCTAAATATATTGAAGGAGACACTGCGCTATTTGAGCAATTATTATCTGTTGAAGCACAAAATAATAGAGCTGTTATATATCCCAGCAATGTTTTACATTCCGGCAATATCCGCTCAAATATTGGGTTGAGTGCCGCCCCTGAATTAGGACGGCTTACGATCAGTAGTTTTTTATTACTGAAATAACCTATTAATTAGCGGCGAATTCGAACTACCATTCTTGGATCTAAATAGGTTTCCCCTTTACTGGGTTTAGATGCTTTCGTGGCAACTGTGTATTTGTAAGCAATATCGATAGGGTTATTAAGTGGAATTCTTTCTTTAACAACGTACCCGAATTTTATTTTTTGACTTGGACGCCATAAAAGCGCAATTTTTTGTTTGGTAGGTGTATAGCCTGTCGCACTATTAGGGTCTTTTACTACTGCCCGCCAACACGCGATCTCGTTTTGGCGCACCTCATGTCCTTTCTTAACGATAGAATGGTATTTAATTTTAGGGTTTTTAAAGTCAATAAAGTCAACTTCAGTGGTGGGGATAACTACGTCAATCGGTAAACCATTTTTTTCTTTATCTAAGACAACTAGCATAAAAGAGATTGGCTGGCGCTGAGTACTTTTAGGGCAAAAAGTACTTTCAGTACGGTTAGGTGTTGTACTCGCACAGCTGACGAGTGATAAAGGTAACATAAGCATACAAATATAGTTGAGTAGTGTTTTCATGAAATAAATCCTCTGTTATTTATTTTCTATTGTTGTTTTATTGATACTCGTTGGTGGTTAATTCAATAAAACGTTGATTGCTATTTAAGGCAATAAAGTTTTCATCACTAAGTATTTCTTCTTTGTCGTAGCCTTTCTCGATCGCTTTTTGTAAATGATCTAGTGCTGAGTCATGCTGATTAAGTAATAAATAGCTGATACTTAATGAATAGAGCATATAGGGCATGAGTTCTTTATTTTTTAATAACGCTAAGGCTTTTCTGGCGTTAATTTTATCTTGCGTTTTGGCGTAATAAAGGGCCAAAGAGACTAAAACATCGTCATCGTTACTATTGATATCTCTTGCTAACTCAGCGTATTTTATTGCTTGAGCATACGCATGGTTCGTGGCTTTTTCTTGATTGGCAATTTTTTCAAAAGACTCAGCAAGAAACCCCCAATAAATATAATCATTAGGCACAAGTTTTATTGCTTGTTTATACATTTCAGCGGCTTGAGTAAATTTTTTCTCAATAAAGTATGCCGTACCTAAATTAGAGTATGCTTCTTGCGTTTCATTTACTTTGAGAGATTGCTTAAAAGTGTCAATCCCCCGTGTTATTTCGCCATTAGCAAAATAGGCAACGCCCAATCCGTTGTAGGCTTCAGCATAATTTGGTGTAAGGGCGATCACTTTTTTATATGCGTTAATCGCTTGACTATTTTTGCCCTGATGAAACAAATAACTGGCATAGTGCTGAAGTACTTCTCGGTTATTGGGTTCCGCGTTAATTGCCCTGTTAAAATATTGTTCTGCACGTGGGAAATCATTCGTTTTTGTATAGTGTTGAGCGAGCCCTAACAGTGCATCTGTAGAGCTTAAATTAAGCGTTAATGCCGCTTCGAAATTAGATTTTGCTGCCGGATAGTTACCCGAGATTAAATATAATTTACCTAAGCTATTATATGTTTCACTTTGGTAACTATTTGACTTTAATATGTTTAAGCAAGTTTTTTCTGCTTTATCAAAGTCTTCATTCATAAAGCTCAGTTTATAATATTCGATTTGGCTACTACATAGCCCTG
>JAQWHO010000071.1 GCA_029249355.1 Thalassotalea sp. | reverse complement strand
TACCTGGTACCTACCGGGCATTTGTCGTGTTTGTACATTCAACTAACGGTTAATCGCCGTACCATTAATAAGGAAAACTCTTATGAGTCAATTCATTCAAGAAAAACAAACAGAATTATTTAACGAGCTTGGTGTCTTCTTTGCGTTTGGAAACAAACAATTTGAAGAGCAAAAACAAGAAGGAGTTGAATATTGCACTGTTTTAGGCGCTGGAGATTGCGTACCTACAAATAAGGCAAAGGAATTTGTAACAAGACTTTCAGCGATCCATAAAGAAGGTCGAGAAAGAAAAATAGCCGAAAAAGGCATTGATAAAATTATCGAAGAAGAGCTTGTTAATCACGAGTGTTTTTACACTGGCGATATAAGTGATGCTTTTGAAGTTCTTGAATGTTACGACGTAACACTTGAGCAAGTGCAGACTGTTTATAACAGTACAGCTCACAAGTACGATAATTGGTAAGAAGGAAGCAATATGTCTTATAGCTATGAACGTCAGTTCGCTGGTCATGAGGTACTTGCAAAGCAACCTTTATGTAAACTGGGTGACTTATCATGCCAATACACAAGGGAAGTTTTCTCTCAAGTTGTTGTTGATGCCTATAATGGCTACACAAAAGACTTTAACAAGTCGACTTGGAGAGCAGAGCAAGAATTCCTTCTTGATCAACGTCACAAATTCATACATGCATTAATGTATGAAAATCTTGAAAAACAATCGCTAGCTTTGCCCCCACATAAAGCAGCTTAGTTTTTTACTCTATCAGTGGTTAATCACCACAACATCCAACCATTCAATCGCCGTTATTTGGCGGCAAGGAAAATAGTATGAACCAATATATTTTAACAGGTCGCGTATGCGACAAAGAAGACCACGTAAAAATGGTTATCGCCCAAACAGAGACTGAAGCTAAAACAACTTTTGAAAGTGCTATTCGTGCAATTGAAGACGATATGGAAAGTGATTTTCATATTGAGTTTTGTCAAACAGTTAGTCAGATGCGTAACTCTGCAATTAAAGGCGCTTCTAATAAAGAAGATACTTTAAAGCAAGATGCGTTTTACTTAGCAAGTGGCTTATTTATTAAAGAGAATTGTTTTGATGACAATGACACTTTAAGAAAAATAAGCGAAAGCAAATGTGAGTCTTATGAAAGCGACAGTGATGCTGATGTATATCAGAATATTTTCGATACTGCTGATGCGTTAATAACGTTCCACCAAGCGCAAATAGCCAGTATGTCAAAAGCTGATGTGATTTCCATTGTTAAAGATGTTGTTCAACAAAGCGATGGCCTTGCACTAGATGATAAAGAAGACCGAGAGGTATTGATTAATCATCTTATTTCAAAATTAGATACTGCCCAAGAAAACGAGCAGGAGCATAACGTCATAATCAAACAGAACGCTGATAAAGGTTGGTTTGATGTCTTACTTTCAGACAAAGCTCGCATTAATGTGTACTTAGTTGAAGAGGATTACATTGATAATGCTAATTTAGAAATAGATGGCGTAAAGTGTATAGCTTGGCATGGTGTAAGCGAAATCGATACAGATGGAGTTAACACGGTACTTGAGACTTATACCGATACTCATCACTAACCCAATATAAGCGTCTTCGGACGCTTAACCAATCAACTAGGCTTATTTACTAAGTCACCATCCAACACTTCAATATCCCGGTTAATCTCCGGGTAAGGAATTTATATGTTGTTTAATCAAATCGTCAGGCTACCTGATGAAGATAGCGGCTTATCATTGTCTATTGCTCGTTTTTATAACGGCTTAGTCGATGCGAAAAAACAAGATAATAACAAACTGTTTCGTCGTGAAATGGTCGTTATTACCAACAAAGAAAATGGCAATCAGATCTTGAGATATGTCATGGGTAGCGCTTCTTTATCTATTAAGAAAATGGCTATTGCTATTGATTATGATGGTATAGATGCACTCGGTATAAATACTAAAGGGCAATGCCAGCTCCGGGTACATAAAGCAAATAAATATGAAATCATTAAATGGTTTTATAACCATGCTGATATGAGTGTTCAACTCAGTACTCGTTTGGGTTTGCTTGGTGCATTACTTGGTGTTTTTGGTTTTGCTATCGGTATCGTATCAATCTTTTAAAAAAAAGTTGCTGTCGGCAACACTTAAGTAGAGATTAATACTCTCATATAAAAAGCAGCCTTCGGGCTGTTTTTTTATGACTTATTACAACCTAAGCTACACAAATAAATATTAGCTGATATAATGAACAAATAGTCACAGAGCGCCCGGTGGCTTGCAAAGCGTTCATTCTTCATGCAATAACATCAATTTCCAAGTACCCATTCAATAAAACAAGCATTGCTACATCAGTTTGCTTAGATAAGTCTTTTTCTTAAGAAAATTTAAGTAAGTCTGCTGCATGTCAGCAACTTGTTGGTCGAGAGCTAATTTACCAACATCTCAGCTCAGCACCAAAAAGCGGTTTAATCATCCGCAAATCCAAATCGGTCCATTATCGGATCATCATTCAACACCCGCTTAATCAGCGGTAAGGAAATATTATGTCTAGCAATAGATATGAGGTTTATTTAAACCGAAAAGCTATGGGTAAATCACTCAAACGAATTTACTCAATCAGAAGCGCACAATCTGGTTTAGTGCGCTGGTCCAATCCCGACGTTTTATTAAAAGATGTCGAACTTGTTGTTCAGCCGTCTGGTCGTAACGATACATTGAATAGGTTAGCCACTAACGCAAAGGTTAGCCGCACTGTTCATGCGTTTTTACGAGGTAATGTTGTTAATAGAGGCAGAAATGCTTCTGCAAAAGCAAACCAGCTAGGTATCACTCAAGCTAAAGCGAAAGCTGTCAGTTACGATCCAGTAAAAACAAAACACTGGGTTAATACCGATAGTTACCGTATGCCAGAAGACAATATAGAACAACTTCCAATCATCACAACTGCTAAATACGCCTATCTTCATAAAGATGGCATTTTAGTACTGCAATAACACGTAAATAAAAGGAAAAGGCTATGTATTACATTCTTATATATAACCGCTCTCACTATGAGAGCTTTGATGCTGCTTATCAATCAGGGGGAGTATACCAAACAGGCTATGCGGTACCTTCGCTTGATTGTATTAGTGGCCTTAAAGACATCCTTAGTTTAATCGAGGTTGTTGCTATGTGTGCTGAAAACAAAAGCGATGTTGTTGCGGGAATATACCGGAACAATAAATTCATAGAGCTACCTGTTCAAAAGGAGGTTTTATGCGCTTGAAATCTTTTATATCTATAAAAAATAGTGATGCCGTTTACGGTACGCTAAAACAAGCTGTCAAAGATAAACCAATTACTATGGTGTTTAAATTTGACATGGACGGGAGTGCTATTAGCGCCAACGTTGCAAAAGAAGACATGCCTACAGGTATGGCGTGGTACGACGCAGATTATATTAATGTAGTTTGTGAAGTAATACCGCACCTTGATACTTATTTGGTAAAGCTTCTGAATAGAAATGATGATGGTAGTCTTGATATTCCAAGTCAGAGCGTCATAAATGAATGGTCATGTCAAAGTGACTATTTTAAAATTCCTTCACATCTTAGGTATCAACTGCAATCTTTGAGTCACGGGGTTGGTCGCGGTTATGCAGTGATCAACAAAGCCACTCAAAAGGTTGTTCGTGCCACAGTAGACAGTGAAGAGTTACCTGGTGCAGAATTTGAAGGGGGCGTTATTTTAAATAGTATTGATGAAATAACAATCTCTTGCGTTTTCGCAAACGCTGGCGTTAACACCTCATATTTATTTAAGGGGTAGACGCTATGATGAATGCATTAAAAGAAAAACTGGAAGCAACAACCAACAATGGCGAAGTAAGAGATATTATGTGCAATTTTTTTTGCTGTAATACGCCTAAGCTCATTAATGGTAAAGATGTTATTGATTACACTATTTTAAACGATAGAGTAGAGATAGATTCTAATGTCAGATATGAGATGTTTACTGTTGATGATGTTGCAAACGCAGTAATAGTGGATGAATGGACATTACAAGTTCCTAATCCACGTAGGTTAAACAACCAGATAGTAACGTTAACCTTTTAGGGTGAAAGACTATCTTTAAAAAGCCCTGTATAAATACAGGGCTTTTTTGTTTCACAATTGTTACGTAGCATTCTATTAGGAATAGGATTAACTTCTATTTTAGCCCTTTAAGAGCAAGTAACGACCTAAACCCAAAAACAAAATACAACCTGTAAAATACCCACTTTATTTAAAACAAGTTAATTATCCTACTCAGTAAATTAAAATAAGGCTTATTTTTAGTTTTAATATCGAATTAGATCTAAAATAAGGCTTATTCTTAGTTTGGCTGCATTTGTCGATCTAAAATAAGGCTTATTTTCAGTTAGAAGTAATGTGGATTAATAAAAATAAGGCTTATTTATAGTAAGTAAAGCGGGGGGCACACTAAAATAAGGCTTATTTATAGTAAACAAGCCTCCTTTTATATTGTAAATAAGCCTTCATTCGTTATAATGGCTGAATATCGAACAGCTCTTGATATAAATAAGGCTTATTCTTAGTAGACGTAAATTAAGTAAAAACACAACAAAAAGCTAAGGTTTACCAATGGCGACGAAAGATAAAAAGTTACAAGTTGTAGATAAGTCAGATTTTATTTCTAATGATTTCTTAAAAATGATCCGTAGCGACGATAAAATGTCGAGTTCGATGCTGGATTCCATATTTATTCCCTCCAAAAAAGTACCGAAAAAGATCATCGATAAAATTAGAGAAAGTGATAGCACTGCGGAGCAAATCATACTTCAGCAAATGCCACTGTTTGAAGCGATGATTGAAAAGCCTTATTGGGAGCATAGATTACACATAGAAATTTTTGGTGCGGTTTGCTTAGCGGATGATAGACATTTACTTGATAGCGTATTGGCACATGGTAATTATCTAGATCAGGCCGATAAATATACTTTAAGACAAGTTGTTGAACATGGTATAGATGAAATCAGAGATATTGATTGGAACGCTTACAATAATCAAACCAGAATAGATGAATCAATGAGTAATAAAGGGCATTACTTTCATATTAGTGTGGTTAATTTATGTAGGGCATTAAACCTTAAGGTACAAAAGAATACCAGAGAAAGGCTAGTAGAAAGAATTCGTCGACTACGTAATATGGACTTACGATTAACACCTGAAGTAAAGGGTGAGCTATTAGCCAATAAAGCAAATGAGTACAACTTGTTAGGCAAAGATTATCATTTGCTACTAGATAAGGCAAAAATGAAGGGTAATGACTTTAACCAAGATACTTTCACAGATATTATTGTGAATGTTGACCCGTTGTACATTAAAAGTCTTGAACAAGATGGTTATATTTCTCGTGACCGAATGATCAATCATTACCCTAGTCTTGTGGGTAAAAATAACATTGAAGATTTTTATAAATTTTTAGATTCTCATCAACGCACTTATATTCATAAAAAATACTTATCAGACCTGATCACAGAATATCTTGAATTAAAAATTTCTATTTTTAGTATCAATAAGTGGTACAAGATCCGACAAATATACAATCAAATAATTGATGATCAATCAAAATTACTCAAGCATTTTGGCGTTAAGTTATACAAAGTGGATAGAGATAATTTTGTTAATAAAGATTTTGATTATCAACTCATTCACTTAAGAACAGATGGTAGTTAATTATGGCTGGCATACTTAAACTTAATAGCGATTTATTAGCTGAGGCAGAAAACCACAATCTTGACCATATTATCCCCGGATTGTCGAAAGGTGAATACGGTTTCATTATAGGTTCACCTGGTACAGGTAAAGGTTATTTTTGTTTGTCGTTAGCTTATGAATTAACGTCTTCTGTTAATGTAGTAGGGTTAAAGTCACATCCAAATCCTATTAAGGTTTTATATTGGCCCGTTGAAGAGAAAAGATTACGGGTATTAAAGCGTATAAAAAAACATATGAGATCATTCTCATCAGAGGTTCGCGATTCAATTTTTGAGCATCTTTCCTTATATGATAACTATGAGCCAATATGTGCGCCAATGATGATGTATGGTACTGCGGCATATGAAATGGTAGTACAAAGTAAAAATCAATTGATAGAGGCTGCTAAAGATGTTGATTTGTTAATTATTGATACTGTGCGTGAAGCCGTTGGAGCATGTAAAGAAGTAGATAATGATTTAGAGATCAAGCTTGCTTTACAGGAAATTGCGGAAAAGTCTGACACGGCTATTTTAGTGACTCATCATCCAACTAAAGATATCACCAAAAGAAAAGAACTTATTACCTCTGTGGCTGGCTCAGGTTTATCTCTCACTCAAGCAACATCTCGTTATGCGTTATATCTTGAGGAGAAGGGTAGTGAATATACTAACCTAACACACACCAAACATAACAATGTTGAACAAGCGTATGTTCAGAGAAATACAAAGCTACATTGGACGACTGATAGCTTGGTCCATAATCCAGAGATGTATTTAACAGAAATCGTAACAAAGACTTTTATTAATGATGAAGATTTGAAGCTAATTGATGCTGAATTAGAAAACCCAATTAAACCATCAAGTATTAATTTATCAAAAATGAAAATTCCAGTATCAGAGTTAAAAAGAACAAAGCAGTTAAAAGATGAATTATCAATGATCTCTGATGATGAAAAAGCAAAATATAAAGAATTTCTCAAACAGCAAAAAAATAAGTAGTGATCCAAAATAAGGCTTTCTACTATCAAAAAGATCCAAAATAAGCCTATAAAAATTAACCAATGATCCAAAATAAGGCTGGTTTAACTAAAAATAAGCCTTGTTAGATCCAAAATAACCCTTAAAAGGCACTATATGATCAAGAATAAGGCTTAATTGCTCTCTATAACTATATAACTATATAGTTTATTAATGATCCTATCGCCTTCATCACATGAAGTTGCTGACACAAATAAAAAATACGATTCCTACAAGGAACCGTATTTTTTATTCGTGTTACTTATCAAGCTACAAGCTTCGTTTACTTATCAAGCTAATGTTAACAATTAATTGTATTAATATTTAATGTTTGTGAAAGATATTGCCTTTATTTATAATACAAAAAAGTAGAAAAGTGCTTAAATTCTACATTCATCGCACATATTCAATTTATGTTTAATGGTTTGCTTAGGTGATCTTTTTATTTTAGAAAGCTCACCTAAGTTTGCTGTTATCAGCATCTTAGTTGAAGGGTCTTAAATCAACTTATTGACCTAACATTTATTCTGCAATTTTTATTGCACCATCAATAGACTTATTTACTGAGTCACCATCCAACCATCAATATTCTAGTTAATCACTAGATAAGGAAATACTATGCTTTATGATTTTGAAGCTGCTACTTGGCACCACTATATTTGTGATGCTGTATTAAATACATTCCCTAAAGACACTAATTGTGGTGTGACGTGGTTTAATGGATTCGACTACCCCAGTTAAGAGATAATAATCTTAATTGGAGATCGAAAATGACAAAACGTAAAAAATATTCAAAAGAATTCAAATTGGATGCGATTGCATTGGTCGTTGAGCAAAACTATAGTCA
>JAQWHO010000070.1 GCA_029249355.1 Thalassotalea sp. | reverse complement strand
TGCAAGCAGAACACTTAACCCACTTAAAAAAAGCATTGCTTGAGTCTCCAAAAATCATGGCGGTTAGTCAATCTATGAGGCCATCAGGTTTTGGCACTTTTGCCATTTCCACTGAGGCAGATAATCAACGTTTTTCGATTGCCGGCAAAGATGTTGACGAACAATATTTTTCCTTGATTAATCAAGAGATTATTGAAGGCGATAACTTTACGACTGCTCAGATAAAAGATAGAGAATTAGTTACTATCATAAATGATGTTTTTGCAAAGAAGCTTGCCCCAAATGGTAGTGCATTAGGTACAAAATTTACTAATGGTGCGAGTGTTATTGGTGTAGTTAAAAGCATTAATGTTCCGGGCAGAAAGTCTATCTCTCCGCGGTTTTATTATCCGGCTAGCCTTTCAAGAAACATGTTACTGATCAAAGTAAAAAACGGGCAAACACTATCAAGAGAAGAGTTAATTACAACGCTTAAAACGGTTGATAATAACCTAAGTTTATTCAGTTTCTCTTCATTAACAGCTTATAAAAATGACCGCCTATTTAGTGCAACAACTACTGCATTCACGACCATTATATTAACTGTCATTACCTTTTTACTGAGTGGTATAGGCCTTTACGGTATTTTGAAATACTCAAGCCAAATGCGTCGTTTTGAAATAGGCACGCATATGGCGATTGGCGCTAAAGGGAAAAATATTATTGCCATGGTGATTAAAGACAATGGACGCGCGTTATTAATGGGGATTGTGTTCAGTATGTTAATGTTACTAGGCTTATATATCGGATTTAGTGACAACTTAACTCGTTATATTTCACTAGACCTAGTGCCTGTATTTGTTGGAACCTTAGGCCTAATTTCCCTGATTTCATTTCTCGCGTGTTATCTACCACTGCGTCAATATATTAACAAACCTGCGATTCATAGCTTAAAAGGTAGCGATTAATGAATCTGTTTATTTATCTGCTTAAGCAAGCCTATTTTGGTCTTAAACAAAAACCGGGTTTTGTTTTTAGTGTTATTTCAACAATGGGAATCACCTTAGGCGCCCTACTTTGCACAATTACGCTAAGTTATTTGTTATTGATTGAGCCATTGCCTTATCCGGAACAAGATCGTTTATTTGTTGTTGACCACAAAATTATTGATGCTAAAAAAGAAACTAAAACAGTTGCTTATAGTTATCCGAACCTCGAGTATTTATACAAGGATAAAGAAGCATTTGAGCATGCAGCAATGGTTTATTATGATCAAGATGTGATTATTTCTCACCATAGTCAGCCATTGGTTAATACCTCTTATGTTACGCCTGAATTTCATCAGATGTTAGCCTCTCCCATAGCCCTAGGGCGTATGTTTGAAGCAAGCGAAGCTCTTGATAGCTATAATCCTGTTGCAATGCTCAGTTATGATACTTGGCAAAAAGAGTTTGCTGGTAGCAATAGTGTTCTAGACGAGAAAATAACCTTAAGCGCTATTAGTTATCGCATTGTCGGTGTGTTGGCTAAAGACTTTGCTGAACCTACACTGGCAGAAATTGGTCGTAAAACCCAAGTTTGGCTACCCTGGGACTTGAATCCGGAGAGTACAGAAGAAAGAAAGACTTTTGGTAATATAAAAAGTAACTTTAAATTTATTGGAAAATTAACAAAAAATACAACTCAACACCAAGTGGAACAAAAGCTAACACCTTTATTGAGTGAATATTGGCAGGAAGGATTTGCGGCTAAATATGACTTTTTCAAAGGCTGGTCGGTCACCATGAAAGTTCATTCACTTGAAGAAGACATACTCGGTAATAGCAAGACTATTGCGATAATGTTGTTAGCTGGTGTCATTGGATTAGTATTAATCGCCAGTACAAACATTTCGAATTTATTCATGTCACGTATTGCCGAAAAACAACATCAAATAGCCATTCAAGCGGCACTTGGTGCAAATAAAAAACATCTATTTACAGCTGTCTTCGCTGAAACCAGTCTATTAATGTTTATGTCGATCATTCTGGCTCTAGTTATAGCTCAAGTTGGGTTCTCTCTCATGCATCAATATTTAGCCGATGTATTACCTAGAATTAACGAGTTATCTCTTAACGCGATTACGTTAGGATCAGCGATATTCACTATGCTGCTTTTTGCATTATCATTTGCAACATTAAGCACTCGTATCGTCAATTACAATATATTAAATACTGCGCTACAGAGCAGTGGTAAGAACAGCAGTATACAAGTGTCTAAAAAAACGCGTCATTTACTTATCGCTAGCCAAGTGGCATTAGCTACAACATTAGCTTTTGCGAATATTAGCTTGTTTAAAAGTGCGATGGAAACCGTCAATGCACCGATAGGGTTCAACACGAATAATAAATCAACTTTAATTTTAAACTTTTCTTCAACAGAGACTCCTAGTGAAGAAGAGAAGACTAACAGTATGGCTGAACTCATCAGACAGCTTGAGGCTTTACCGCAAGTTGAATCAATTTCGCAAGGGAGTTCTCCTTTAGATGGCTTTGGTGTTAAAGCACTCACCAATAATGCAGATAATGTAAAATACATACCCTACTTTAAAAGAATAGATCAGAAATATTTTAACCTAATAGAACAGCCTTTTTTAACAGGTGAAAACCTGACGATAGCTGATCGCCGAGAGAATAATAATGTCATTATTATTAATCAAGCTTTCGCCGAACAACTAAAAGCTGACGGTGATGTTATAGGCATGCAACTGTCATCGATCGGCGAGCCTGACTTTGAAATAATAGGTATAGTTAAAGATATTGTTATTCCTGGACAGACTGCATTTGGCAACGACGATATAACAGCAGCTGTGCCAAGATCTTATGCACCCATACCACTACATTCACAGCAATTGATGCTAAAAATAAAAGCTGAACAATCCATTAGTCGCCAACAACTAGCACAAATATTAACAGAAGCAGATTCGCGATATTCAGTATTGAACTTCCATATGGCATCTGACCTACTGACAAAAAGCTTATTCCCCAAAATTTCCACAGCTGTAACCACCGCAATTTTGGCGAGCTTAGTATTAGTGCTTGCTGGTATAGGTTTGTATGGAATTTTAAGCTATAGCACTCAAATGAGGCAGTTCGAAATAGGCACTAGAATGGCAATAGGGGCAAAAGGAAAAGACATTATATTAATGGTGGTCAAAGACAACATCACAGCTTTACTCATTGGTATTTTATTAAGTATTACTGTGATATTTAGTGTCTATTTTATATTAGCTGAGAGTTTAATAAGTTATATATCGATTGAGCTAATTCCTGCATATCTTGTCACGTTAGGGTTTATTTCTTTAGTTTCGTTTTTAGCTTGTTATTTACCTTTACAAAAATCTATCAAAAAGCCTGTTATAAATAGCTTACGCGGTGCAGATTAAATTCATAAATAAAAACTAAAATAACTTACGCAGAAACAAACAAATTTTTTAACCATGAAAATATGCCTGACGATTGTTCAGGTGTATTTTCATAACTATTTTCTAATACTTTTATTCTCAGCGAATATGTTCCACCATGATCCCAAGGCCACCATAAGGCAACTAATGCAGGAGAACTATCTTTAGCAGGAACAGCGAGTATTCTTTGATTTTTACTTAATTTAGCTAAATCACCCAATTGTTCTTTTATTGATTTCGGCAGTTTTTTTGCTGTTTTACTATGCCATTCATCGGTTAATGTATTTCTTAATTTCTCTAACACAACATCTGATTTATTTTGCGCAAATTCGCTGAGCATTACCGCTAATTTTTCTTCATATTTCCAAGGAATATTATCTCCAAGTGAATGTCGAAGTTCAGCGGTTAAGTTTTCTATTTGTTCTGGTGAGTACAACGTAAAGGCCTTTGTTATTATTATTTTTGATTGTATAAGTTATTTTAGATGGCTGGAGTTATAGCAGTTAAATTCTTAACCCTGTAACTCCGCCAAATTAATGATTAAAGTACGCTTTTAGTCTTCTACACGTTCTAATGGTTGCACAGTAGGCGGTGTATTTTCTAGATCTTCATCTGGAGTATCCTCACCTAGCCAATCAATTAAGAACGCTTTGTGTGTATCAAGTAACAATTCATCATCAAGCTTTGACACGGTTAACGTTGGATCGCTAATAAAGGCTATTTGCTTTTTAACCGTTTCGCCACGTTGAATATACTCAATAGTGGTTACATCACCCGGTGAAAATTGCGCTAAAGCTTTATCCCACAACTTACTATTACGAATAGTTCTACGACCTAGTTTTATAATTTGATCACCACGTTCAACGCCAGCTCTATAAAGTGGGCTATCAACTAAAACGGTATTATCGACAATGGCATCTTCACCGCGAAAGTAAAAATTCACTTTACCAAGATAAGCGCTTTCATCGTCTTTTTGTTCTAGTTTCAAACCTGCCGATGCGAGTAATGCGGCAAAATCAGGTTTGGTTTGACCATGAATATGCTCCGCAAAAAATTTATCGGCAAACAATTGATCGCCGGTAATTTTTACTAATGTTGCAAGTGCATCGTCACGAGAATATGGCGTTTCAGATTGACCAAAATCAAGCCACAATTGACGCATATAATCATCTAATGACTTACCAGGGAATTGCGCGCGTAATGATAAATCTAACGCTAAGCCCATCGCTCGACCATAGGTGTAATAACTAAAAAAGATATTATGATAATTCGTTCTGTCTTTTGAAACGCCAGCATCGGTGAATGTCGCTAATTGGCTCGCGCCTTCAGGCGTAAAATATAATCGACCACGCATGTTATAAGCTTGGTTGATGATACTTGCGACTTTTTCTAAGTATTTATCTTCATCCCATTCTTGCGTGCGTTTTAAGATAAGATCGCCATAGTATGTTGTAAACCCTTCCGCCAACCATAAGCTCGGCGTCATATTCGCCTCAATATATTTAAACGGTTCTAATTCTTGCGGACGAATACGCTCGACATTCCAAGCATGAAAAAATTCATGAGATAAAGTACCCAATTGACTATATTCGGCTTCATCTAACGAAGTAGAATTCGTTAATATAGTCGAATTACGATGTTCCATACCATCACCACTTACGTGAGGGAGATAACAAGCAATAAATGTATATTCGCCATAATCGAATGTGGGTAGTTCACCAAAAACTTTTATCTGTTCTTCGACAACCGCTTTGGCTTTTTCAGTGTATTTATCTAAGTCATCTTCGATACCATCATGATGAACAGCTAATTTTATGGTTTGTGTTTTGCCACCAGAATTCACTTGCCAAGAACGCACTTGATGATCGCTTAATTCTGTTGGACTATCTAAAAAGTATTGTAAATCAGGCGCTGAAAATGAATATTTCCCTTGCCCTTTCACTAATTGAGTTGCCACTTTCCAGCGAGGGTTGAATGGTCGAAATTCAACGTTTATTTTTCTGTCTTCGTGATTTGTTGCCCAAACAAAAGTCGCTGGCATATTTAAATGTGCATGAGTGCGGTCAATTTGATTATAGGTCCCGTCAGCTCTATCGCCAAATAGAGTATAAATAAATGTCACTTCACCATCATGACCTGCAATGTGCCATTGATACGGATTAGGTCGAGTTATTTCTAGTGGTTGCCCTACGCTATTTACCGCGCGCACTTTATAAACATTTTTAATAAACTCATGCATTGCATAACGGCCAGGTGAAGCGCGACTCATCTGCACCTCTAATACTTGATTTTCAATTCCGGTAAAAGTAGCAGATATTTGAGCTTCGTGATGAACGGCATTATCAAATGACACTTGATAAATAGTTTCTCCATCAGCAAGCGCACATTGGCTTGTTAATGCTGTAGACAATACAGTAGATAATGCCAAACAGAGTGCGAATAACTTTCTCATTTATAATCCTATGAGTTATTTTATTTTGTGGGCTAAAGTGTAGTTACTATTGTCTATTGAATACAATCACTTTCTCAACTTTATTGTCTGGCATATTGTGTTTTTTCTGCTCAATACTTGAATTATCAGCCAAAATGATAAAAACTGAATGTCATAGTTTATTAAATTTTATTGTATTTGTAGACAAAATGACAAATGAAATTGATTCTACCCAGCTTCCTCCTATTTCAGTGCTACATCGTGAAATACCTGCACTTGCCGGTATCAACAAATATCAACACCAGCAAGCGCAATGTATTTTTGTTCATACGGGTGTACTGGCAATAATCACCGAAAACGGGCGATACTTTGTTCCGCCTCAACAAGCTATTGTTATTCCTGCTGATTTTTTGCATGAAATGTTAGCCAAAACTGCCGTTAAAATTAGTGTTTTTTGTTTCACAAACGAAGAAGCGACTAACTTATCTGTACAGCCTGAAGTCATTACCGTTGATCATTTGTTAAATGCGTTAATACTTGAAAGTATCAATATCCCTGCTAATTATGATTGGCAATCACCCGACGGTAGGTTGTTACGGCTAATGCGTGACAAATTTATTATCGCGACTGAGCTTGATACTTTTTTACCTTACCCAAAAGATAATAGGTTAACAGACATAACTGAGCGTTTACTCAAGCATCCGTCACTTAAAAGTGATTTGAAGTTTTGGGGGAAATTTGTCAAAGCCTCACCTCGTACCCTAAGTCGCGTGTTTAAAAAAGAAACCAGCATTACTTATAGCGAATGGCGCCAGCGGTTGAATATACAAATAGCAATAAAACATTTATCGCTCGGCGATAGTATAAATAGCATTGCAGAACTATTGGGCTATGAGTCTAGCTCAGCATTTATTTATATGTTTAAAAAGCAAATGGGGGTTTCTCCCAGTCAGTTTTTAAAGCCTTAAATTTACACGTTTTATAATGAATTATGACTACAAAGGAATAAGCATGAAAATCATCAACTTAATATCAACATCGCTCTTTATTTTATTAAGTTTTAGTAGTATTGCTGAAACCCAATATAGTGGCGATAAAACACAAGCTACGGCGGTTGAAAAAGCCGTGAATTATTATCTTGAAGGTAGCTTATTAGGTGATCCTGAAATAATTGCTAAAGCCTTTCATCCTGACGCTAAGGTTCAAGGAATTAGAAAAGGAAAACATGATGTTTATGATATGAAAACTTTCCTTGGATTCTTTAGTACAGATAAGCCAGGTAAACACACCATTCATATTATTTCAGTGGATATAGAACAAAGTGATGCGTCTGTTCGTGCTGAATGGGATATGGGCACATGGAAATATGTCGATTATCTTTCTTTGCTAAAAATCAATCAAGAGTGGAAAATAGTAAATAAGGTATTTGCCGTCGTGCAAAAATAACCACAGGGCACGTAACAAAATAAGTTAAGTAGCTGCAATGAATAAATTGGAATTACTTAACTTCTTTTATGTTGTCCAAATTGAATGTTTGAATACAAGCTTGGCATATACAAGATTTATGT
Source organism: Thalassotalea sp. (assembly GCA_029249355.1). Taxonomy (GTDB): domain Bacteria; phylum Pseudomonadota; class Gammaproteobacteria; order Enterobacterales; family Alteromonadaceae; genus Thalassotalea_H. The sequence goes on along the minus strand of JAQWHO010000070.1, from coordinate 27,536 downwards.
AACGATTCACTGGGAACTTTTAAGATTAAAGCTTCGGGTACTTTTTCTTTTGTACACCAACAAGGCTCTGCACCGTTAACACCACAGTTATTATTCGCCTGACATAAAGGGCAAATAGTACTATCAACAGGCATAGTCATTTAAGTTAATACAGCAACAGAGTCGCGCATAATAAGGCTAGGTTCAAATAATTGCTGAATGTCATGTTGATCTTGTTGGTATACATCTTTCAGCACTAATTTTGCTGCCATGGCACCCATTTTATTAACAGGGTTTTCTACTGTTGTTAATTTAGGATATAAGTGCGGCGCAAACACAACATTATCAAAACCGATTACCGATAAATCTTTTGGCATTTGCAAATTATGCTCTCGAGCATAAGTCATGGCACCGGAAGCCATTTCATCATTGCCACAAACTAACGCCGAAAATTCAGCCTTTTCTCGCAAAAAGTGGCGTAAGCCTTCAATACCACCTGCCTCTTTAAACTCAGCTTCGAAAATCAACTTTTCATCAATTGCAATATTATTTTCTGAAAGCGCCCTTTTATGCCCTTGTAAACGAGCAATAGCATCGGCTTTATATTGTGGCCCCGCTAAATACGCTATATTGGTATGCCCCATTTCAATCAATGATTGAGTGGCAATATAACCACCTAATTCATTGTCTAAGCTAATACATTTATCAGGCATTTCTTCAACATGGCGGCTGATAAGATAAATAGGCGTTTTACCTTTACTTAATTCAAGCAAATACTCATCTGTTACGGCTTCAACATGTAAAATAATGGCGTCGCAATTACGACTAATTAAAAATTCTATACCGTCTTTTTCTTTATCTTCTTCACTGTGGCCGGTAGTAATAATGACATGTTTGCCTGCCGCGCGAAGCTCAGTTTCAACGCCACTCATCATCTGACCAAAAAATGGACCATGAATTTCAGAAACCAGCAATCCGATACAATTACTACGATTTGACGCTAAAGATTGGGCAATAGTATTCGGGCGATAATCTAGCTCTTTCATTGCTGAAAGTACACGGTTGCGTGTTTTCTCGCTAACACGAGCATTACCATTCATCACTCGAGAAACAGTCGCAAGTGATACTTTTGCTAATTCAGAAACTTGATAAATGGTTGCCATAATTTCCCTATCGGATTATTTCCTTTAAAGGTAATTTGGATAAAGATGAACAATATATATCGTTAATCTTTATCCGTTAAATATCTTGGATGCCGCATTTTACATGAATTAATGAGCAGAAGCTTTTCTTCTTTGAATAAGATCTTCACTCACTTGCTTGTTTAGCTGAGTCGTTAATGGATAAAACAACATTAATGCTGCGCCCGCAAAAGCAAATGCAGCAGGTATCCAACTCATCAATAACTGCATACCAGGCAATGAAGCTTCGATAGTTGCAGGGTCCATACCGTTATAGCCGTAGCCTGCTAACACAACCAATACTAATGCACCGGCAAAACCTCCTCCTGTTTTTTGCACAAAAGTGCCTGCTGAATACACTAAGCCCGTAGCACGACGACCATTTTTCCACTCTGAATAATCAGCAGAATCGCCCAGCATGGTAAAAAATAATGTGGGCATCATCGCCGCAAAAAATTCAGCGGCACAGCCGAGTGAAAAAAGAACAACAATATCGCCTTTTGGTACCCAATAAAGTGCTCCCGTTAATAAGCCACTAATAATTAACGCGATTATAAATAATTTAATTTTGCCAAATTTATTGGCTAAATAACTTGTACATAATGCACCAAGAATAGACACCAATAACAAAGCGATAAAATATTTACCGGCCATTAATTCATCCGCCACATGATATTTAAAATAATAGGCAATAACGCCATATTTAATGCCGTTAAACATCATGGTTAAAAAGCCCATGCCTAATAATATTAACCAAGGTTTATTGGTTAATAGATCGACCATATCTCGTTGTGTGCCCGTCATATTTTCTGTTGATTGATTGATCAAACGTTTGATCACTACATACATCCCAGTCATTACCGCAAAGAAAAATATTCCGCTGTAAAGTTCTCGATAATAAAAGAATAAGGTCATCGCCAATAAAGGCAAAATAATAAACGGGAGGTTTTTAGATAAATCGAATAATTCTGTTTTTAAACAAGATGTTTCATCAATTTTTGGTGTAACACGTTCTTTAGTTGAAGCGAATGTGATCACCATTAAGCCAATTAACAAGCCAGCAAATAGGTACATAGTGTATTGATAACCTACCGCGTCGTCGCCGGCGCCAAAGTAGGCAACCAAATCAGGTAAAAAGCCCATAACCAGTAAACCACCAGCAAAAGCGCCAGCAAATCTAAATCCTGACAAGCTAGTACGTTCAGTATCACTTGGTGTCATAACGCCCATCAAAGCAGAATAAGGAACATTATTGATGGTATAAGCGAGTGTTAAACCAATATATGTGACGTAGGCATAAATTAATTTACCATTTTCAGACAGATCTGGCGTGGTAAAACATAGCACCATAAACAAACCTAAAAATGGCGCTGACCAGAGAATCCATGGGCGAAACTTGCCCCACTTAGTGTCGGTTCTATCAGCAATCATCCCCATGATAATGTCAGTAACACCATCAGAAAGTCGCACCACCAAAAATAACATGGCGGCGGCAGCAGCCGTTAAGCCAAAAGTGTCAGTATAAAACACCGCTAAGTAAGCTAATGCACCTCGCCATACTAAGTTTGCGGCAGCGTCACCCGTTGCGTAACCGACTTTTTCAAACAACGAAAGCTTATGCATTATTTTATACCTTCTTCTTATAATTATTTAATGGAGATATTTACTCGTTGGCAATTAATCGCGCTCACTCAATAACTTTTTGTACGCTAAGCCACTTGCCTTAACTGTACGTATTTGTGTTTGATAATCAACATAAACGATGCCGAAACGTTTTAAGTAGCCTTCGGCCCACTCAAAATTGTCCATTAAGCTCCAAGCAAAATACCCTTGAACATTAACGCCTTTACTTATCGCATCGTTAACCGCATTTAAGTGTTTGTTGTAGTAGTCAATTCTACGGACATCGTTCACTACTCCGTTTTCAATTTCATCATCAATTGATGCGCCATTCTCAGTAATATAAACAGGCGGTAAGTCGTAGCGAGTATCTAAATCGACTAATAAATCCGTAAAAGCTTGTGGATAGATCTCCCAACCAATATCGGTGCGCTCTACCCCTTCAACGATGATTTCTTCAAACATTTCAGTTGGGTGCGCTTTATATCTTGCTCGGGTATAAAAATTGATACCTAAAAAGTCCATCGGCTGGGATATGACTTCCATGTCATTATCAAGAATTTCTGGACGATGCTCTGCTGGTAACTCGTTTATTAGCTCAGGATATTCACCATCAAATACAGGCTTTGAGTACCAGTAATTAAAGTATTCGTTGGCTTTTCTTGTTGCTTCTTTGTCTTCAATAGAATCAGAAAGCGCGTAACCTGGAGTAAAGTTTAGGACAATACCGTTTAAGGTATTTGGGCTTAATTCATTCAACACTTGCATGGCTAAGCCATGTGCTAAAAGTAAATGATGTGCCGCTTTTTTCCCGTATTCTTTCCCTACTAAACCCGGCGCATGAATACCCGCTTCGTAGCCTAAATATGCACTACAGAACGGTTCATTTAGTGTCGCATATGCGTGTACGCGGTCACCAAAAGCGTTGACAACATGTTTGGTGTATTCTTGAAATTTATAGGCCGTTTCTCGATTTAGCCATCCACCATTATCTTCAAGGTATTGTGGTAAATCCCAATGATATAAAGTCACGAAAGGTTTTATGCCTTTTGCATTCAATTCATCGAGTAAATTGATATAAAAACTCATGCCTTGTTGATTAACACTACCGTCTTGTTTGATCACCCGAGGCCATGAAATAGATAAACGATATGCGTCGACACCAAATGAACTGATCAGCTCAACATCATCTTGCCAGCGGTTAAAATGATCACAAGCTACATCGCCATTTGAACCGTCTTCAATTTTTCCTGCTGTTGCACAAAAAGTATCCCAAATACAAGGTAAGCGATTTTCTACTCCCCCTTCAATTTGAAATGATGCGGTAGCCACTCCGTATAAAAATGACGATGAACGCATCGGAGAGTTTTTTGGTAGTGAGAAAGTCATATTATCTCAAGTTTCCTTTTCAACAGTTAAGCAAAGCTTTTACAAAATCGGTGCAAACATACGTATGCAAATTGTTGCACTTTTATTTTAACGTGGTATAAATGAAAGCGCTTACATTTTGTAATATTAGATTGAATCAAATAAAAGATCAACAGCTAATTAATAATGAGATAGTCTATGTTCTAATCTCATAGAAAGTTATTAACGAATAATAATTAAACAAACAAAAAGTTAACTATATTAGGAGAATTTATGGCGGCAAGTATCGCTGGCGTAGCGCAAGAAAACAACAATCAGAGTCAAGACGGTAATTATACTTTTGCCTTAACTTCACTCACCTCTTTATTTTTCATGTGGGGGTTTATCACCTGTTTGAATGATATTTTAATTCCTCATTTAAAAGGTATATTTGATTTATCTTATAGCCAAGCGATGCTCGTACAATTTTGCTTTTTTGGCGCCTATTTTATCGTGTCATTACCCGCTGGCGCATTAGTGAAAAGATTAGGCTATCAAAGAGGTATTGTGCTCGGGTTAGTAATTGCGGCTTTTGGTTGTATGACTTTTTATCCTGCAGCATCAATGCAAAGTTATCCTGTATTTTTATTTGCATTATTCATTTTGGCAAGTGGTATCACGGTTCTACAAGTTTCGGCTAATCCTTATGTCAGTATTCTAGGAAACCCAGCGACTGCTTCATCGCGATTAACATTAACACAAGCGTTCAATTCATTAGGAACAACAGTTGCCCCTTTTTTTGGTGCGCTCTTAATATTAAACGAAGCGGCAGAAGCGGTTTCAAAAGCTCAACAAGCTGAATCAGTGCAAATGCCTTATTTGTTTCTAGCGGGAATGCTACTTATTTTAGCGGCTATTTTTGCCTACTTAAAATTACCTAATATTGAGCATCAACAAACAACTCAAACGGTTGAGGTGTCTGGCAGTGCATGGCAATACAGTCACTTAGTATTAGGCGCTATTGGGATTTTTGTTTATGTTGGCGCTGAAGTGGCCATTGGTAGCTTTCTTGTTAACTTTTTCGCTGAACCTACTATTGCCGCGATGGAAGAATCAGTTGCAGCAACATACATCGCTTATTACTGGGGTGGCGCTATGGTTGGTCGATTCATTGGTGCTGCAGTAATGCAAAAAATAGCAGGAGGAAAAGTGTTGGCTTTTAATGCCGCGGCTGCCATTGTTTTATTGTTAATCACCATTTTTACTTCTGGTGCTATCGCAATGTGGGCTGTGCTAGCTATTGGCTTATTCAATTCAATTATGTTTCCAACAATATTCACATTAGCAATTAATGGCCTGAAAGAACATACCAGCCAAGGTTCGGGTATTTTATGTTTAGCGATTGTTGGTGGGGCAATTATTCCTTATTTACAAGGACTTTTAGCCGATACAATTGGTTTACAAATCTCATTTGTTTTACCAATAGTATGCTACGTATTTATCATGTACTACGGCTTGAAAGGTTATAAGCCTCAACAGAATTAACCGTCCTCAATGACAAAATAAAAAGCACTATTATTCTTTATCAGTGCTTTTTTTATATTCAAAACACACCCTATTTACAATACATATTCTCTTAAATGCTTTTCAATTCTCAGTACAGAACTCTTTAAGCTTTTGACAATAACCATGTTCAATAAAGTCTTAGGTAGTTTGTATTCCTCGTTTTTTATTAGACATTAGAAAGGAAATAATAATGGTACCGGAAATCGAGAACACTTTCTTTTCTTTGATGTTTACCACAATAAACAATTTTGGGCAGATAGTGAAAATGTCATGAATAATAAAGGAGGCAAAGCATTAATTCACATTGATGTGTTACAACCTCACTACATTCGCAATAATTTATATAAATACCATACAAACTATTACAAAGATCAACATGCCCTAATGGTTTGAAATAAAAAAACGCCGCATTTAATGCGGCGTTCTAAGTAACGAGGTAACTATCTAGGGAGAGTTAGAAAGATACTCGAGCACCTACTGTCCAACGTGCTTCATATACGTTTTGGAAAGCTTTTTGCTTAGAAAACTCTATATAAGTCTGTTGAATTTCTTCAGTAATGTTTGAACCGTTAACATAGAAGCTAACTGTTTCATTGAAGTCATATGTAGCATTGAAATCAAGTTGCGAATAGTCATCTTGATAAAGTGCTTGATTACCTGTGTTAGCATTACCGCCAGACATTAGGCGTGGGCTACGAGAGTTCCATGCTAAACGAGCTGAGAACATATCATCTTCATACCATACAACCGCGTTGTAAGTATCTTTCGACATGCCGCCAAACGGTAAGTCATCGCCATCAATACCTTTACTTTCTTGAGAGCTGTCAGCATATGTGTAGTTAATATCCATACCTACATTTGCTAATATGCTGTCTTCTCCTAGGAAGTCACTGAATGCAACTTTACCACCAATTTCGTAACCTGACACATCACCACCAACGCCTTGAATGTTAGCAGAGAAAGGATGTGGACCACGACGAACACCATCTGAATCAGGCTCATCAATCATGATAGTTGAACCTTCAGTAAAGCTTTCAATGTCAATGCCGTATGTTGAAAGGAAAAACATTGATGCATCACCAGCATACCACTCAGCAGAAAGTGAGTAGTTCTCTGAACGCCATGGGTCAAGCTCAGGGTTACCATTTAATGAACCGTTTTGAACACGCATACAGTTACAATCATTATTAAATACTGAGCCTACAGTTTTACCCGCACCCCATTGACTTAAATTTAATGCCTGCATGTTTTCAGAGTATGCTGCACGTAACACAACTTCATCTGAAGCTTGATATGCTAAGTTCATTGACAATAATTCATCTGTATAGCTGCGTTCTGTAACCACATCACCGATATCTGGACCTAAACCTGAGTGAGGTAAGTTAGGACCCACTAAGTTTTGCTTAACAAATAAATCAGTTTGAATGATTTTAAGACCAATGTTACCGCTTAATGCTTCATAATCGAAGTTAACTTGTGTGAAATACGAGATTTCATCTAAGCCAACATCATAGGTAGCACCACCATTTTCAGTACGTGCAACATTGCCGAAAGTATCTTTATGCCATTGTTTAGGGTCACGGAAGTTTTCTGGGTCAATCACCCAAATACCTGGAATACCCGTTACACCACCAAAATCAGTCTGCCAAGAAACGGTAGTATGTTGATCAAGTGCTGTAGGTCCTAACAATGTATAAGGAGTCCAAACTTCGTTACCTTCATCATCAGTTACATATTCACCGGTACCTGCTTGCCCTTCACAATCTGGGCCGTATTGTTGATCAACCGCTTTCCACTGTGCGATATCACAACCATTACCAAAAGTAGAAGTATAAGTGAATTGGTCATGGTCAACTTCACGTTTGCTAAAACGCACACCAAAATCAACGCTCGTAATGAAGTCATGATCATCTAATGCATAGTTCCACTTGGTGCTAAATGTAGATAATTTACCTTCATCGTCTGTATTACCTTCAGAAGAGAACGCACCAATGTGGTAAGAATCAAGATCAGCCATGTAGTCAGCAACTGACATCATGCCTTTTCCGCCTAGTACTTGCTGATCGAAACCACCAAATGCTGGATGTGAACCACGAGCATCATATGTTAATTGGAAATTAGGGTCTTCAATACCTGTAGAATACTGAGCATTACAACCACCTTCAGAGCCAATGATTTCTTCGCCATTTGTACAGTATTGTGATGGGTTAAAACCACCTGGGCCTAAAACACGTGAACCTTCATCAATGCTAAGTAAATCACCTTCACCATATGCATGACGCATTTTAGCTGTCGCGCGAGCATGAGTTGCACGAACTTGACCTGTTAACGCTCCACCATTATCAAAATCTAACTGAAGGTTAAAGTTTTGTGATTTTTCCTCATTCACGTTTACTTGTGTGAATGTTTGCATACGGTAAGGATTCATTTTGTATGCGTCAGCAGCTTTCCAAGGATTACCATTAGCATCTGTAAACGAATCGCCTGTATAATTTGTTGCATACGCGTATTCGTTATATGTTTGCCAGCGGTTGTTATGGTTAAAACCAGAACGATTGTTAAAACGGTCTTGCTGTGTATAGAAATAATCAGCCGTTAAAACAAAACCATCGTCTAAATCAGCTTGAACAGAAAGTTGTAGAGCATCACGTTCGCGTTCTTCTGTTTTGTTAAAAGCCGTAAAACCATGAGGTACGATTGTATAAACGTCACCACCTTCACTTGGCTCGCCCCAAGCATGGTTATTTTGAGTCCAACCGATTCCGCCATTTTCAGACGTATCGTTATGACCATTATAATCGGTTGCTAACGTAGCTTCTTGGGTGACAGCAGAAATTAATACACCAATTTTGCCGTTATTATATGATGCTAAACCATGTAATGTAGGATCTGTTTCTTCGGTAATTGAACCACGAGTAGCTTCAACACCACCAGCGAATGTCCAACCTTCATCCATATCAAATGGGCGGCGTGTTTTAAGATCAATTGAACCGGCGATACCTTGTGCTACGTTTCCAGCGGTTGCCGATTTATATACATCAACACCACCAAATAACTGTGCTGGTAAATCACCTAAATCGGCAGCAGCAGTATCAATTGTTGTAGCGGATAAGAATGTTTCACCATTCATTGTGGTGTCTACTTGAGGTAAACCACGAATTTGTACCGGTCCACCCTCACCTGCAACACGTTCAATTTGAACACCTGAAATACGTTGTAGTGAATCTGTAATAGTTACATCAGGTAATTTACCAATGTCTTCAGCAGCAATACCATCTACTTGAGAATCAGCAAAGCGCTTACCGTTTATGCTTGCTTTTGAAGAACCACGGATACCCGTAACTTCAATAACTTCAATTTCTTGCTCTGCATTTTCTGCTGCAAATGCAGTTGGAGCATGAACTAAACTCAATGCTCCCATGCCTAAAACCACCGATAAACTGGTAGCTATTTGAGATTTTTTAAATGTTTTCATTATGTTCTCCCTCGATACTTTTTACGTACAATTATCGCTATTTTTATAATATATTTTTGTAAGCGCTTACAAAGTTATTGAAAATTTTTACCGTGTGTAAGGGAAAAAAAATCCGAGACACTCTGTAAGCGCTTACATTAAGTTAGATTATGTTCATATTATCGTCAATCATTATTTTACTAATTATTTCAACAATAAAGACAAAGCATTGTTATCATTAAATAAATTAAACATCCTTAAATCTATTATTTTCAGAATATGAACAATCAAAGATAAAATTAGTTCTTCTATCAATAAATATTTGTAAGCGCTTTCATTTTGATATAGTTTAATAATAAGACTAATAACTAAATTAAAAATGAATAAGGTCTCTATTTATGGCGAGTTTAAGACTTAAAGAAAAAGTCGGTTATGCATGCGGTGATGTCGCATCAAACTTTTACTGGCGCGTTTTTGATGTTTTTCTCTTTATCTTTTACACCGATGTATTTGGTTTACACCCCGCTGCGGTTGGTACCATGATGTTAGTCACGCGTTTAATAGACGCATTTTCTGACCCATTAATGGGCGCCTTGGCTGATCGTACACAAACGAAATTTGGTAAATTCCGTCCTTACCTACTCTGGGGTATTATTCCTATTGCTGCAGCCGGTGTATTAACTTTTACGGTTCCTGATCTCGATGACAGCGGCAAACTAATGTGGGCATATGCTACTTATATTTTTATGATGCTCGCTTACACCTTTATTAATGTCCCATACGGAGCATTACTAGGAGTAGTTACTGGTAACAGCCAAGATAGAACGACATTAACGAGCTTTCGTTTTATCGGTGCATTTTCAGGCGGTAGTTTAGTTGCGTACTTAACACCAAAATTAGTTGAGTATTTTGGTCAAGGGAATGAAGCCTTTGGCTGGCAACTCACCATGGGCTTATACGGTGGTATTGCCGCAATATTATTTGCAATTACGTTCTTAAGTACCAAGGAGCGTATTGCCCCCCCAAAAGAACAAAAGACCCCTATTTTACAAGACATCAAAGACTTAACCCAAAATAGACCGTGGGTCATTTTGTTTAGTCTTGCCCTGATCATTATGATGACAATCTCCTTAAGAGGTAGTACAGGGACTTTTTATTTTAAGTACTTCGTTGAACGAGAAGACCTTATCGGCAGTTTTTCTTTTGCTTATATGATTGCTTTAGCTGTGGGCGCTGCGTCAACACCCATCATGACTAAATTTATCGATAAGCGCCGTCTTTTAATGATACTGATGACAGCGGTAACTATTTTATCGGTACTTTTTTATTTTGTGCCTAAAGATCAAATAATGCTGATGTACATACTACAAATAGCGATTGGCTTTACGTTAGGGCCAAAGTCTCCGCTGGTATTTTCTATGTATGCAGATACAGCTGATTTTTCTGAATGGAAACATGGTCGTCGTGCAACTGCGATGGTTTTTTCTGCCGCCGCCTTTGCGCAAAAATTAGGTGGAGCAATTGCAGGAGCGATGATCGGCTGGTTATTAGCATCAATGGGCTATATTGCCAACCAAGTGCAAAACCATGATTCTCAAACAGGTATTGTTCTGTTAATGACTTTAATCCCTGCCGGCTTTGCTGCCCTTTCGGTATTTGTCGTTAAATTTTATTCACTATCTGATAAGGCTGTAATAGATATTCAAGACGATTTAGCTAAACGTAAATTATTATCCAATGAAAGCGAGTAAGGTTTAACAATGTTTCAACATGATTTTATCAACCAGCGTGTTGATATCTCCGACCCGATAAAAATGTCGCAAGCCAGTGGCTTTTTATGGAATAAAAACATGATGATCCACATGAATTGTCGCGGTTATTCTGTTGCCCAATTTATGCAACCAGAACCAAGTAAGTATTCACATGCACTTAATATGGAAGCTAAAACCTTTATGCAACCTGAGCAAAGTTATTTTGCTCATCATAGTGGCCGGTTCTTCTATATTAAATGTTTAGATTCAGGTGAATTATTCTCAATCCCTTATGAACCAGTTAGGTCTAAGCTCGGATCGTTTAATTTTTCAGTCGGCAAAGACAACCTAATTTGGCGCATTAATCATTTAGAATTAGAAATTCAATTAAGTTTGTCACTACCCAAAAATGATGTGGTAGAAATGTGGGAACTTAGCATTATTAGTCATAGTGAAAAAACAAGGAATATTGCGATATACCCATACTTTACTATCGGCTACATGTCATGGATGAATCAATCTGCTGATTTTGATAGAGCATTAAATGGCATTGTCGCTAGTAGTATTACCCCTTATCAAAAAGTAGAAGATTACTTTAAAAATAAACATTTAAAAGACAAAACGTTTTTATTAACAAAACATCAACCTACCAGTTGGTGCGCAAATCAGCCTGTTTTTGAAGGTGAAGGTGGTTTGCATAATCCTGACGCGTTGCAATTTAGTCAACTGCCACAGCAAAAAGCACTGTATCAAACACCGTTAGCCGCTTTGCAATTTAATCATCAATTAAACTGCCAAGAGCAAATAAAACATCAATTTCTCTTTGGCCCAGCAAATAATGATCATGAAATAGCAGACATTAAAGAAAAGTACTTTGCTCAGCCAGATCGCTTTAATAAGGCTCGGCTTGATTACCAAGAGTATTTATCGCAAGGAGAAGGAAGCATTAGCGTGACTTCACCAGATAAAGCCTTTAATGAATTTGTTAATCATTGGCTACCAAGGCAAGTTTTTTATCATGGTGATGTCAATCGTTTATCGACAGATCCACAAACCCGAAATTACTTACAAGATGCCATGGGTATGGCTTTTATTGCACCAGAAAAAACGAAAAAAGCGTTAATAACTGCCCTTTCACAACAATTAATCTCTGGTGCGATGCCCGACGGAATTTTATTGCATGAACAGGCTGAACTTAAATACATCAATTTGGTGCCACATAGCGATCATGGAATTTGGTTAACACTTTGTTTGCAATGTTATTTAAGTGAAACAAATGACAACGATATTTTAACGTCTGACATTCCTTTTTCAGATTCTGAGCAATGTTTACCGCTGGTTGAGCACATCAACCTTACCCTTGACTACTTACTCAATGCTCGAAATGAACAGGGCTTAAGTTTTATTGAGCAAGGTGATTGGTGTGACCCTATGAATATGGTGGGCTATAAAGGTAAAGGTGTTTCTGCTTGGTTAACCGTTGCTACCGCCTATTCGTTAAAAGTATGGTGTAATATTTGCCAACAACACCAAATCAATCAAGAAAAATTGCCTGAATACTTAGCCGCCATTGATACCCTCAATAACGCGATGAACGAACATTTTTGGGATGGAAAATGGTATGCAAGAGGTATAAATGATAATGGTGTCGCTTTCGGTGTAGAAAGTGATGAAGAAGGTAAAATATATCTAAACCCTCAAACATGGGCGATGTTAAGTGGCGCCGCAGATACAAAACAACAACAAATAGTGCTTTCGGCAATTGACGAAAATCTTGCCACCCCTTTTGGCATCATGATGCTTGCGCCTAGTTACACAAAAATGCATGAAAATGTCGGACGACTGACACAAAAATTCCCCGGTGTTTCTGAAAATGGCTCGGTTTATAATCATGCTGCCGCATTTTACGCTTATAGTCTTTATCAAAATAATCAGTACGATAAAGCGTTTGATGTTTTACTTAAAATGCTTCCCAATAAAGACGATATTTCAACACGTCAGCAATTACCAACTTTTGTGCCTAACTACTACCGTGGCGCATATTTTCAAATGCCTGAGGTTGCTGGTAAATCAAGTCAATTATTCAATACCGGAACAGTTGCTTGGTATTATCGCTGTATCATTGAAGAACTTTGTGGCTTAAAAGGTGAGGCAGGAAAACTTATTATTTCACCAAAATTTCCATCGCAATGGCCGTCATTAACTGTAGAACGTAACTTTTTAGGCGCAACGTTTAAAGTGAATTATTCTAGAGATGAAAACACAGAAGCAACTAAAGTTATTGTTGATGGTAAATTATCAGCGTCAAATATAATTACCGATATCGTTAAAGGTAAAATCTACAATATAGATATAACACTAGGAAATAGTGAAGGCCAAATATGCCAGCAGAGTTAATTTTAGTGATGGGTGTTAGTGGTACAGGGAAATCCACCATAGCCGAATCGCTTGCCGAACAACTTAACTATATTTACCTTGATGCTGATGACTTCCATAGTGAACAAGCTAAAAGAATGATGGCGGATGGTCAGCCGATTAACGATGAAATTCGTCAAGCATGGATCACTCGTATTTTATTATTTCTTGCCGATGAACATCATAATAATGCCCGTTTTGTCTTGGCTTATTCTGGTTTGAAAAAATCACAAAGACAACGGTTTCACGATTTAGATAGATCATTGAGTGGTATTTTTCTTTATGGTGAAAAAGCGATAATTATCCGACGCATAGTCGATAGAACAGGACATTTCTTTCCTGAAACATTACTGGATAGTCAATTTGAAGAACTTGAGTTGCCTAATAAAAACAATCACGAAAATATAGAATTAATCGCTATTAATCAATCAATTGAAAGTATAATAAAGCAATCTATTATTTTCCTAACGAAACAGAGAGATCGAAAATGAAAGCCTTAGTTTTCATCACGTCATTATTGTACGCTTTAAGCATACCCAATGTTTTAGCAATGACAGCACCAAAAACAAACGTTGCACCCACTATCGATGGAAAATCTATAGATAAGGCTTGGGCATTAGCTCAATGGCAACCTTTAAATGAACTTATTTTAGGTGAAGCTTTAAGCCCTGAAGATTTTTCTGGACGTTTTAAAATAATTTGGGACGAAGAAAAGCTCTACTTATTAGTTGAAATTACCGACGATATTCTTTTTGACCAACATGCTGATCCGCTGCATTTTTATTGGGATGATGATTGTATTGAAGTATTTATCGATGAAGACGCTTCCGGCGGTAATCATCAATTTAACTTTAATGCTTTTGCTTATCATGTTGCGTTAGATAATCAATCTGTTGATATTGGTTATAAAAATTCAGATGGCTCACCTGATTTTTTAACACTGAATGACCATATCAAAAATAAATGGCAGAGAAATAAAGATGCACCGCATGTTGTTACTTGGGAGATGGCCATTGATGTTTATGATGACAGCTTAACTTACCAAACCATTGAAAATAAAAAAGAGTTCAAAGGCAAGCCAGTTAAACTATTTAAAGGTAAGAAACTCGGATTTATGCTCGCCTATTGTGATAATGATGGCAGTAAAGAGCGTGAACACTTTGTAGGCTCTACCCCTATCACTCCTGTAAATGGTGAAAAGAATTTAGGTTATATTACTGCCGATGTTTTTGACATATTAGAGTTAGTTGAGTGACATTATTTTTATGGCTCAAAGCATACACTTTGAGCCATAAAGCAGATGTGAAGACTATTACTCTCCCTGTCCTCTACCGCCAACTTGTGGAGCATGCTGAATAATCCTATCGGCTAAACGAGAGAACGGTAGACTTTGGATCCAAACCTTACCATGACCGCTCAATGTCGCCATGAAGAACCCTTCGCCACCAAAAAACATACTTTTTAAGCCTTTCGTCATTTCTATGCTGTAATCAATACCGTCACTAAAAGCGACCAAACACCCCGTATCTAAACGTAGGGTTTCACCATTCAGTTCTTTTTCAATCACTGTGCCGCCGGCATGCAAAAAAGCCATACCATCGCCAGACAAATGCTGAAGAATAAATCCTTCTCCGCCGAAAAAGCCACTGCCTAAACGTCGATTAAAAGCAATATCCACTTTTGTTCCTAATGCGGCGCATAAAAATGAATCTTTTTGACAAGTAATGCTGCCCCCCATTTCAGCTAAATTAATCGCAATAACTGACCCCGGAAAAGGTGCCGCAAAAGCGACTTTTCTTTTACCGGAAACTCGACTAGTAAAATGAGTGATAAATAAAGACTCTCCTGTGATCATACGCTTACCTGCGGAAAATAGTTTCCCCATAAAACCTTGATCTACGTTTGAGCCGTCACCCATTTTTGCTTCAAAATCAATACCATCTTCCATATAGTTCATGGCGCCAGCTTCAGCAATAACTGTTTCATCTTGGTCAAGTTCAACTTCAACCATTTGCATTGATTGACCGATTATTTCATAGTCTATTTCATGGCTTTTCATCTTATTTCCTTATCTTTATAATCAACAACAATGTAGCAGAATAAAAGCAATAGAACACAATCAAATAGCGCTGATAATAAAATTTTACAATTTTCAGTGAACTGTTCAGCTACTATTAAGGTCTATTGTGACAATAATAAACCCACTTGATAATGTTACTTATTAATTTAAGGTGATATTATCAAACCATATTTCAATATCGAATTTATATCGAACGACAACAAGAGTAATTATTTTATGAAAAAACTTTTCATTGCCTTTTTCGCCATCGCCTTATTACCCGTTTTAGCTACTGCCGCTAAATATGAAGAAGGTAAGCATTATCAAGTGATCCCAGGACAAGCGACCAACAAGCCTGAAGTACGTGAATATTTTTCTTATTATTGTCCTGCCTGTCGTGGTTTTGAAGCTTACCTTGGCGATATTGAAAAAAGTTTACCTGCTGGCACAAAATTAAATAAAACGCATGTTGATTTTATGGGCGCTTCCTCTCCAGATATTCAATTTATGTTAAGTAAAGGGCTAGTGGTTGCAGAAAAAATGGGCATTGCTAAACAATTTAATGCTGAGGTATTCAACTATATTCAAACTAAACGTGAAATCGTAACCAGCGAAGCTGACGTTCGTAAAATGTTTATTGCTGCAGGTGGCGACGGTGCTAAGTTTGATAAAGGTATGAAAAGCTTTTCACTTGTCAGCCAAGCAAAACGTAATAAAAAAGTTCAAGACAAGTTATCTCAAGGTCGCTATGTAAAAAGTGTTCCTACATTTGTCGTAAACGGTAAATACGTAATCAATTCAAAAGAACTTGACCCTCAAAACTTCCTTGAAGAGTACAAGAGTATTATCGCGCATTTATTAACACTTAAATAAATGAATCGTTAATCGCACAATCAAAAACGCCAGAGATTATTCTCTGGCGTTTTTATTTTTACGGCGAACTAGAAAGCAGCAAAACACTCAATTTCAACTTTGGCATTTAATGCCAAACCACTTGCAGCAAAAGCACTTCTTGTTGGTAAGGCGCCTGTGAAGTACGTCTTATAAATATCACTCGCTTTCGACCAATCCTTAATATCGCTTAACATCACAGTGCATTTAGTCAAATCTGCCATTGATAAATTGTATTCTTGCAAAACATAACCAATATTCTTCATAGTTTGATGCATTTGCCCATCAATTGTTTCACCAGCCAGCTTCATTGTACCGGGAAGGTTTCCGAGCTGCCCCGACATCCATAATGTACCAGCTGCTTTTTTTGCTGGAATAAAAGGAAGCCTAGAGTCTGCTCCACGATAAATGAATTGACCGTTTTTTATTACATGAGCAATTGACGTAAGTGCTGATAAGCTCTCACTAGGGTTTTCGTTATAGACAACAAGATTGGCAATTTTATTTTTCTCAATTGAGCCATACTCATTTTCAATACCAATGACTTCAGCACCATGAATCGTCGCCGCTTGCAGAGATTCAAATGGCGTTAGTCCTGCATCTTCAACTAATAATGTTAATTCATGGTATAGCTGAACTTCTTCATCGCTAAACGCATCAGTTCCCGCCGAAATTTTAATACCTTTTTCATGCGATAAACGTGTCAACATTTTTGCATGTTGATAACGCTTTTCGCTATTTTTTGATGAATTTTTACGTTTTTCAAATACAGTCAATGTTGCATCCAAAATCGTTTCTTTTTGCTTCATAAGAGCTAAAAGCCTTTGATATTCATCCTCATTATAAGAACGTTTTTCTTGTTCTGCATTTGGCTCAATATTCTTTCTACGCCAATTTTCATAGTTTTCAATAATTTCTGCGGCTAAATCAGGTGCATGTGAAATAGTTTCAACACCCCCTGCAATTGCTTCACTTGGTTTCGCAGGTCCAACATAAGCATGTGACCACACTTTCAATTGATGTTTTTTAGCTGCCTTTGATAGTTTTTCCATAAGGTGACCAGGCACTTTCGCATATATTTTTATACCTGTTGCACCTGTACCTTTGGCCATAAGCATTACCTGATCAAGAGCGGTTTCATCATCAACGGCCTTCATCCAAGGAGTATTGCCAGACTTCATGCCTTTAGCAGAAGAAACTGTTCGAGGATCTGCAAAAAATTCAGCGCCGCCGATAATCACAGAATAGTAAATATCAGGCGATTGTATTTGATCTAACATTGCTCTGCGCGCTAGTGAATTTAAGGCTCGAGTATCTCCCCCCATATCACGCACAGAAGTAACACCACCACGTATTAATGTTCTTAATCGTTTACGCGAATCCCTGTCATTATCAAAGCCGTCGGGATCGGTAGCATGATGAACATGACTGTCTATTAACCCCGGAGATACATATTTGCCTGTCATATCAAAAACAATCGCATTTTCTGGAATTGTTAATGAGCCTTTCCTACCGACACTTATGATATGTTTATCTTTAATTACAATAGTTTGCTGTTGATTTACGGTAAGATTTTTGACATCAAGCACATTGATGTTTTTTAAAACAATTGTTTGTGAAATAGCTTGATGAGCAACGAGGAGTAGCGCAGCACTAATGAGTCGTTTCATATGTATTCCTATTTTTATTTTATCAATTTAATACGTGTCATCTACGTTGAAAATTGCGCTTTTTCTGCCCTTTTTTATCTGATGACTGATCACCAAACGCCTTCTTTCTTGCGCGTTGTTTTTCTTTGCCTTTGCTGATATTTTTCATCACCGCTTCAGTTTTCGTTAGATCGGGCTCATAGCCGGGCAACCATTGCTGTAATAAACGCGTATCAAGCACTTCTTCAACGGCTTTTAACAACCACTCTTCACTCGGCGCCATTAATGAAATAGCGAGACCTTCTTTACCTGCTCTACCCGTGCGACCGATTCGATGAATATAGTCTTCAGCAACATAAGGCAATTCATAATTAATCACGACATTTAAGTTATGAATATCAATCCCTCGAGCAGCAACATCAGTAGCCACCAACGCTCTGGTTTTTCCCTCTTTAAACTCGGCTAAAGCACGCTCTCTTGCTCCTTGAGATTTATCACCATGAATAGATTGTGTTTTTATGCCGTCTTTACACATTTCTTTAGCTAGCGCATCAGCACCTTGTTTTGTACGAGTAAAAATTAATACTTGTTGCCAATTCTTCGAACCAATTAAAAAAGACGTTAATTCGCGCTTTCGATCTAAATCTACAGTGTAAACAACTTGTTCAACCTTGGCTGCCGCTTGATTTCTCTCACCAATTTCAATGCGTTCAGGGTCGGTAAGTAAGTTTTTGCTGAGTTTATATATCGCATCATCAAAAGTTGCTGAAAATAATAACGTTTGTCGCTTTAACGGTAGACGATTTAAAATTCGGTCAATTTCATCTTTAAAGCCTAAATCAAGCATACGATCCGCTTCATCAAACACTAAACACTCAAGCTCTGTTAGCGCGACAGAACCATTAATGATGTGATCTAGCAGTCTACCCGGCGTAGCTACCAATACGTCAGCACCTTTGTTTAGCGCTTCAATTTGTGGATTAATACTGACGCCACCATAAGCAACGGCAATATTCAGCTGGGTATTTTCAGCATAACCAACAAAGCTTTTATACACTTGCTGAGCAAGTTCTCGCGTAGGCGTTAATACCAAAGCACGAACAGGACGATGCTCAAGTATGTTTTCGCTAAGTAACTGCAAAATAGGTAAAGCAAATGCCGCTGTTTTACCAGTACCGGTTTGCGCACCGGCCATAATGTCTTTTTTGGCTAATATTGCCGGAATAGCTTTTTCTTGAATAGGAGTAGGATTGTTATAACCCAATGCTTTAACAGCGTCAGTTAAAGCTTTATTTAAAGCAAAGTCAGAAAATTTCATACTCTTATCTTGACCCTTGCTTGATTTGCTTTTTTTGCTGTGTTTTTAACTCATCTTCAAGTTCATCTGGATAGAAGACTAGCCCCTGATCGTCCTGATTAGGAAAAACAACAATCGCTAATTCGTCATCAGCTAAACCATGAGACCAACGACTAAACCATTTATTAAGTGATATAGCTTCCGCTTGGCAATGTTGCCATTCTTGGGTTATCCATGCAGCAGCAAACTCTTCATTTGGCCAAACAGGAATACAGTCTTCATCTTCAGTAGTGAGCATCACGCAACCATGTTCATCTTTTAAAATCCAAATTTGGTGATTTTCGACAACTTCTTTGAGAAAATATTTCGCACGCTGTTCATCGTCATATTTTAAAATACTTTCAATTTGATTTTTATCTATCGCCTGTGCCATCGGACTTTCCTAAAGTGGCTGAAAAACTCAACGCTTATTCTACAAAAATTTGCATCTCTTCGCCGATTTGTTTGCGCATTTCCATCAATTTTTTTGCCGACTCATGTTGTTTTATATCAGCTGCACTTTCTGGGATCCATTCTGGTATTTCTATTTTCTGACCATGTTCGTCAACCGCAACCATAATAACAATACAATGCGTTGTTTTTCTTCGGTTTAATGATTTTGGATCACAAGCGTTTACCTCTAGTGCAATATGCATTGAAGAATTACCGGTATAAATAACTTTTGCTTCCACTTCAACTAAACTACCAACATGAATAGGTGAAACGAAACGAATTCCCCCAGCATATGCGGTGACACAGTATCTACCACTCCAACCAGCGGCACAGGCATAAGCCGCTAAATCGATCCATTTCATCACAGCGCCACCATGAACTTTACCGCCAAAGTTTACATCTTGAGGCTCAGCCAAAAATCGTAAAGTGATATCGCGTTGTGGTTTATTCATTATATTTTCTCTTTAAGTTAATCATGTAAAATAGTGCTTATGAATACGCACAGCACAAACTATTCCAGAATTTTTATTAAATGTGTATCGCGATATCAGCTAGATAAATCAATGACATTTAGAGTAAACTAACAAATATAATCAGATATTCAAAACCCTTTGCGCACCAATACCGTGCACTTGAAACAATTCGGAATCATCAATGAAAAGAATCACCTTCATTACGCTTAAAGTTCTTGCGGCTTTTTTCTTTTTTCTCTATCTGCTTATTTGGATAATTTCCCCAATGATCAGTAGCCATTTTATTGAGAAAAACATTGCAGATTATGGCTTAAATTTAAACGAAAGCAGTTCCGTACGTTATAACCCTTTTATTTCACAAGTAAAGATTGATGATTTCGTTTTAGAAAAAGCGAATAAGACTGTTTTTTCGATTGATAAATTAACCGTTGAAATGAATTTATTGCAATTGATCTTTCAAGAATTACATATTAAATCAATTATTGCAGAAGGTATTAACGGACAGGTTGCGATTAATGATGACGGTATCATCGTCGCAGGCGTAGCCATACCGAAATCACCTCAACAACCAGCGACTGAAAAACCAGAAGAACCAACGACAGAGTCAGAAAATAAAAAACCGTATTACTTGGTGATGCCACTTTTATCAATAAATGATAGCCAGTTAGATTTGTCTATCAATAATAGCGACCTCTCAATTGCAATCAATGCATTAACGATAAATAACTTACTTGCAGACGAACATTCTCAATCTGCTAATATCTCAACCGAATTAACCATAGAAGAGTCAAAATTTCAGTTTGCGGCTGAGGCGAACTTAATTAATGGCCAAGGTGAAATTGAAAGTAACCTTGATATTAAGCAATTCGATTTAGCTATCGTTCAACCTTGGCTTCCTGAAAACATACGCGAGTTAGCTGGCTTGGTTACCTTAAAAAGTAACCAAAAGTTATTACTCAATGAAGCTAATACGCAAATTTTGTTAGCTGATACCGAATTATCACTGGCTAAACTTTCTGCAGAATATGACAAGATTCAACTCTCTGTCGAGGAGTCGTTAACTCAGTTTTCACAGGTTGATATTTCTTTACTCGCCGACACTGCGCCGGAAATATTGGGTAAAGGAGAACTTAGCGTAACGAATATCACTGTAACCAATGCAGAGCAATCAAACTTAGTGATTGCTTCAATCGCAAACCTTAATGTGAATCAAATTGATATTAACGCGATTGAAGGTTTACCAACCATCACACTTGATGAGGTGCTGATTGATCAAACAACTATTTCTCATGATAGCCAAAGTGATTTACCTGCTTTCACCCAGTTTAGTCAGTTATTGTTTAATAACGTCATGATCTCTGAACAAGCCGCTGATGTTAATATGGTATCGTTGTCTGATCTTATTATAGATACACATATTAACGCTGAAAAAATACTAACAAGCTTCGCACCATTAAATAGTATTAAAAGTAAAGAAAGTGCCACGAAAACTGAAACGGCTAAAGTTGAAGAAGTTAAAACGACTGAAACCAGCACTAAACCTAAATTTCAATTCAGTTTAAATGACTTTCATATAACGAATAACGCCATAATTAACTTTCAAGACAAAAGTGTTCAGCCGACATTCCAACAAACATTTACCGTAGAAGAATTGCAATTTAGCCAATTAGACAGCCGTAATCCTGAGCTAGAAAGTTTATTGAAACTGCGCGGGAAGAATAATAGATACGCTCATTTTAATTTCGATGGTGTTCTGCAACCTTTTGTTAAAAAATCATACTATGCGATAAAGGGTGGCATTACAGAAGTGAGCTTACCGGCAGTATCGTCTTATATTAAACAAGCATTAAATTATGAAATAAAAACAGGTCAGTTAGATTTCAGCATCGATGCGAAATTAACTGGCGATAATATTTCAGGGAAATCTAACATATTATTACGTGGTATTGATTTTACTGCCGCCGATGATCATGAAGCTGGCTCGCTTAAAGACCATACAGCAATCCCATTTTCTGTCGCTTTAGGCATGCTTAAAGATAGCCAAGGCAATGTAGATTTATCACTGCCTTTATCGGGCAATACCAATGACCCATCATTTGGGCATTCTGGCTTTATGACATTATTAGTTAAACAAGCGACGATGATGGCCGCTAAAGACTATTTAATGACTACCTTTATCCCATATGCCAATGTTGTGAGTGTTGCCATGAGCGCAGGAAAAATGTTGCTTAAAGTGCGCTTTAACGACTTACCTTATGCCCCAACACATGCTGACATTTCAGAAGACCAACAAACGTTTATAAAACAATTTGCTTTATTACTTAAAGATAAGCCCGATACTCAAGTGACATTATGTGCTATTTCAACCCCAGCAGATGCTGGTTTGAGTGTAGGAAATAAAATTACCGATAAAAACGTTATTGAAGACTTACACCAACTGTCTTTAAAACGTGTTGAGAATTTTAAGCACCACATTGTCGATGAATATAAAATTTCCAGCTCACGATTATTACTTTGTACACCGCAAATTGATTCTGCGAAAAAAGCACAACCTCGCATTACATTTAGTGTGGATTAAAGGGAAATATGATGAAAATTTGGGTTGATGCTGATGCATGTCCAGTGGTGATCAAAGAAATTATTTTTCGAGCGGCCGAGCGAACGAATACGCCAACGACTTTATTGGCCAATCACTATTTAAAAACGCCACCGTCAAAAGTGATCAGTTTTGTTCAAGTGAGTACGGGATTTGATGTCGCCGACGATGAAATTGTTAAAAGAGCGGAGAAAGGTGATTTAGTGATCACCGCCGATATTCCATTAGCTGCAGAAGTTGTAGAAAAAGGCTGTATTGCGCTAAACCCTAGAGGTGAACTTTATACGGCAAGTAACATAAAGCAACGACTTAATATGCGAGACTTTATGGATACACTTCGTTCAAGCGGAATTGAAACAGGTGGAGTACCGCCTATCAGTCAAAATGATCGTCAAACATTTGCTAATAATTTAGACCGATGGTTAATCAAGAAAAAATAAGTTAATAAAATTAGGGTAAATAAATCGGCATAATTTACTTACCCTTTAAATATTTTTCTCGCTCAAAGTTTCGATTTTTTAAATATTTAACCGACTATCGCGTAGCGCTATATGGGTCAGCCGACTGGCTTTGCTTTTTCTTATTTGAGTTCGCTGCAGGGTTAGGTTTTCTTCTCCCTGATTTTGCGCTGCTATTCCCCAACTTATTAGTGTCAGTGTGCCTTGGGTTTTTACTTTTAGGTTTATGACCTTTAGCGTTATCACCAGAACGTTGTCCGTCTTTATGCTCAACTTTCTTTTTCTTAATTTTTTGCGGTCTACCTGATTTTAGTGGTTTTATCGCCCGAGAATCAGGCAACGCATTAAAAGGTTCAAAGCCCGCTTCAATTTTTCTTTCTAAATGCTGCTGAATAACATGTTCGATATCTTGTAATTCATTAATCTCATCTGAGCAAACTAGTGAAACCGCGTGGCCTTTTGCTCCCGCGCGTCCTGTTCTACCAATACGATGAACATAATCTTCTGGCACATTAGGCAATTCAAAGTTAACCACTTGCGGTAATTGGTCAATATCTAAACCACGGGCTGCAATATCCGTTGCCACTAAAACTCTAACCTCGCCTGTTTTAAAATTGGCTAACGCTTTCGTTCTTGCTCCTTGGCTTTTATTGCCATGAATAGCCGCTGCATGAATACCTTGTGATTCTAAGTCCTTGGTTAGCTTATTGGCGCCATGTTTTGTTCGAGTAAAAATAAGCACTTGCTGCCAATTATTCTCTTTGATTAAATGACTAACTAGTTTCGATTTCTTCTTTTTATCGGTAGGAATAATCGTTTGTTGAACGGTTTCAGCCGTTGTTGTTTCTGGATTAATTGAAATTTCTACCGGGCTATGTACTAAACCTTTCGCAAGCGCTCTGATATCGGGAGAAAAGGTTGCTGAAAATAATAAATTTTGTCGTTGTTTTGGCAATAACGCGATAATTTTTTTAATGTCACGGATAAAGCCCATATCGAGCATTCTATCGGCTTCATCTAGTACTAAAACTTCAATTTGTGAAAACTTTACCGCGTTTTGATTATATAAATCCATTAAGCGACCAGGGGTTGCAACTAAAATATCGACCCCTTTTCTTAATCGCATCATTTGCGGATTAATTTTTACACCACCAAATACTATCGCTGAAGTTAATGGTAACTCTGCACCATAAGTTGCAACACTTTCTCCAACTTGCGCGGCTAACTCTCTAGTGGGGGTTAACACTAAAACACGTGCATGGTTAGGTTTTGCTTTTTGTCCTTTTAATAATAACTCAAGAATAGGTAACGTAAAGCCCGCGGTTTTTCCTGTACCTGTCTGTGCAGCTGCCATAACATCTTTTCCAGAAAGAACAGCCGGAATTGCCTGGGCTTGAATAGGAGATGGCTCTTTATAGCCTTTTTTCGCAATTGCAGACAAAATTTTGCTTGATAAAGCTAACGAGGAAAAGCTCATGTTGGTTCTCTTAGATGTTAAATCGGTTGATTTTCAGCGGCGGTGAAGAATACAGTATAGTGTATTTAACTGCAATTTATTGAACAGGATAAATGAACTGGTAACCCTTGGAGCGTATTGATTGAATTATCTGGCTCGGCAAGCCTATTTTTTTTAATTTGCTACGAATACGTGCCACTTTAATGTCAATAGAACGATCAATGCCATTATAGTCAGCTCCTTTTAATACTTTCAAAATCATTTGACGAGAAACCACTTGTCCGCGCTTTGTCGCAATAAAATAAAACAACTCATATTCTTCTTGAGTCAGCCCTATTGCCTTGCTCTTATAAAAACAATCTGAATTGTTAGGTTGAAATTCAATATCATCAAACAGTATGGCTTGATTAACATCAATTTGCTGTGGTCTTACACCCAGTCGCTTTATCCTCTGATATAACACTTCAAAAGGAGCACCTTTAACAACAAAGTCATCGGCCCCTAAGCCAAAAGAAGTCACTTCAGCCTCAACGGATTCAGAAGCCGTTAAAAAAATTATACCTCCTTCATAGAACTGCCTAAGTTCTTTACAAATATCATATCCGTTTTTATCAGGTAGACCGATGTCTAGCAAAATAACATCAGGGTTCACATTAATAACTTTTCTAACAGCTGCAGAACCATTAAAAACTTGAGTTACTTCAAAACCTCGATTTTCCAATTGAGCCTTTAATGTAAAGGAAACCAAATTATCATCTTCAATGATAAGGATTTTTTTCATTAGGCAGAAATTCTTATATGTTTTAACACCACGATCCTTTAATTTTATACTTGTTTGCTGATATATCAATATTTTCCAGTATTGTTTTCTTATAATTAAGTAATAAAAACAACAATTAGCAATTTATAAACATATATCTTATCTCAGCGTCATTTAGGATATTTTTATCTAACCGTTTAAGAACACTAGACAAAAATGCAAAATTCCGTTAAAAGCAATGTTGTCATTCATCGTAAAGGGAATACATGAGCAACATAGATTACGGCAACAAACGCTTTCTTATTGTCGATCACATTAAACAGTCACGTGATAACCTAAAAATATTTGCCTATAGTCTTGGTGTTTTAAGTGTCGATACTTGTTCTCATGCTCCTGATTTATTCGCTTTATGTGAGTCGACAAAGTTTGATGTTATTTTATTAGGATACGATCTTGGTGATAACAAAAAAAACGGTCAGCAAATTTTAGAAGAATTACGTGCTAAAGGTAACCTTTCGCGTAATTGTATTATCATTATGATAACTGCTGAAGTCTCTCAGGCCATGGTACTGGCGGCTCTTGAACACAAACCAAATGAGTACATTACCAAACCTTATACACATAAAGATTTAACCATTAGACTAACGCGCTGCTTCGACAAAAATAATGCAATGCGTAATATATATGCGGCTATGGATGCAAACAATCATCAACAAGTTATAGAGCTATGCAAACAGCAAATACATAATAACTCTTCTTATAAACATGAATGTCTTGGCATCAAATCACGACAACATTTTGAATTAAAAGAATATGATAAAGCCAAAAAAATATACACCGCATATTTAGGAACTCAGAACTGCCAATGGGCCGCAATTGGGTTAGGTAAAATAGCCATTATAGAAACTGATTATTATAGCGCTGAACGCTATTTTCAAGCTGTAATCGACGACAACCCTTTCTATTTGACGGCTTACGATTGGCTTTCTAAAACATATCAATTTAATAATGATATTGAAAAAGCAGAAGAGACTTTAGAAAAAGCTTTATTAGTTTCACCGAGGTCAGTCACGCGATTAAGACAATATGCACAACTTTGTTTAAACAATAATAAATTAGATAAAGCTACAAGTGCCTTATCTAAAACGAATGATCTCGCTTACCATTCTATTCATAAAAAACCCGAGAACGCGATTAACTTTGCTGAAGCATTAATAGAGAATTCCGATAATCTCAATCAATTTGAAATTAGAAAGTTAAACAATAAAGCCTTTGAAGTTCTTGGCAATATGGTGAGGGATTTCCCCGCTAATGAATTAAAAGTCATTGCGCAATTTTTAACAGCAAGACTTCATAGCAACGCAAATGAAAATTCTATTTCATATAGCACCTTAAAAGATGCCGAAAGACTTCTCGATAGGTATAAAAATGAAATTAGTATTGACGGCACCTTTAGTATTGCTAAATCGTTAATAGCACTAAAACGTAGAGGTAAAGCTGAAACTTTGCTTGATAATTTATCACAAGCACATCCTGATAACATGGAGATACTTTCTCAAGTTGTTGATTTATCAGATAGACCGATCAGTGAAAAAGATAAAGTAGCGGCACAAAATGCTCTAGAAATAGGTGTTAGTTTATATAAAGCAAATCATTACACATTGTCTATTGATAAACTAAATCAGGCCTTGTATCACTTTCCTAATCACCTTGGTGTTAAGCTTAATTTACTTCAAGTGCTGCTGGTCTCATTTGAAGCCGATCCAAAAAGAATAGAAGACTTTAAACAAGCTAGAATATTAATTAGACAATTTACTCATCTCTCACCAGAAAGTGAATCCTACAAACGTTTTTTGAAACTCCGTAATAAATTCGAAGCATTAGAAGCTTTTAATAAAGATCTTTAATAAATTTATTTACAGGAGCATGCAAGCACGTTCTAAGCTAACTATTTTTTGCTTTTGAATGCTTCTTGCTCCTTGGCCATATACTTTTTTCTGAGGCTAGTTCCATGCTCAGCATCAAGAATATTAACCACTTCATTGAGTAACAGGTTCCGTAAATGCTCATCTTCAAGCTCTCGCTCAAGGCG
>JAQWHO010000069.1 GCA_029249355.1 Thalassotalea sp. | reverse complement strand
ATTCGGCGGCAAAATATCATGGCGAACGTCTGATAACGGCGAGCAAAAAGCCTATGAAATGAATATTTCACTTTACGATGCTATGCAAGGAACCGTGCAGGGTAAAGATCAATGGAATTTTGAACGATTCATTTGTGCTCACGCGATTATGTTTGCGCTTGAAGGCATTCCAGGTGTTTATATTCATAGCATGTTGGGCACGCAAAACGATTATAAAAAATTGGAGCACACCCATCATAATCGCTCTATAAATCGCCGCCGCTGGTATGAATACGTATTAACCGAAGCACTTGAAGACGACAACTTACATCACGGTAAAGTGCTGGCAACATTGAAGTCTTTATTAAAGATCAGAATCAATCAACCTGCTTTTCACCCAAATGCCACGCAATTTACCTTGCATTTAGGTTTGCAGTTATTTGGTTTTTGGCGACAAAGTCAAAACAGAAAACAGAGTATATTTTGCATCAGCAACATATCAAATAAGCCTTTAGCATTGCCGCTCAGCGAGCTCAATTTAGTGATCACAGAATCTTGGACAGAACTAATTACTGGAGCTGAAATTACGGATTTAACTGAAGAGTTACTTCTTAAACCTTATCAAACGGTATGGCTTTCAAATAAGTAAACTCATTTTGATTTTCATATTACGCTGAATTCTCAGTCACCCTCTTAGTCATTAGACTGCGTGACTCACTGTTTTATCGGTGCTAATGAGCCTATCACTCTTTGGATATTACTGAGAACGCTCAGTAATATCCAAACTAATGCAAACCTCGTATATATTTTCGTTTTTTAATAAATTGAATTTTATTACTTTTCTGGTAATTTAAGTGGTAATTAAGTAGACGGATATTACAGAAACGTCTACATAATAAGCTGTTAGGTATTTAGATAAACTATGAACTTTGGGAGAGTATTTTGAGTAACGAGTGGGACGAGTATGCTGAAAACTGGGATGTAGATCCTACAGTCGATGAGTATGCAAAAAAGGCATTTACAGAGCTTTTAGATAACATCAATATTAATGGTCTAACCGTCCTTGATTTTGGCTGTGGTACAGGCGCCTTAACTCAGCTTTTGAGTCCAACAGTTAAAAGTATTATAGCGATAGGTCCATCTTCTGAAATGATAAAGCATTTGGATAAAAAGACGCTAAATAATGTATCGTCTATATCCGATTATCTATCACATGAATTAGTTCAAAATTCTCCGGAGCTAGAAAACAAATTTGATCTAATAGTGGCGTCGTCTGTTTGCGGTTTTCTACCTGATTATGAAGCAACGTTGAGTTTATTAAAATCCCTACTAAAAAAAGATGGTTTTTTTGTTCAATGGGATTGGCTTTCTAATGACGATTCATCGGATATGGGGTTGTCAGAGAAAAGAGTTAAACAAGCATTTGTAGCAAATGGCTTTGTAAATACTAGAATTAATAGTCCTTTTATAATGAGTAGCTCAAAAGGAAATATGCCTGTTTTAATGGCTGTCGGAAAAAATGCCATACAAGCTGTTCAAGCAGGATAAAAAATGGGAAGTGTATTCACTAAAACATCTTAGTAAAAAGAAGTTGTGCACTGACACTATTTTTATTATCTACCAAAGGACTCTTGGTAATTGCAGAGTCAAATTGCCAATACTCAATATTTACACGTGTAAAGCCACCGAAGAAAATAGGTGTGGCAATTGATACACCAACCCCTGCATTTATTGCACGATTACCCGTATAAACATTTCTGTTTTGGTTTATTTTATTACTTTTTATTCCGTAATAATAATCGACGTGCTTGCTGTCTAATAAGCTCATTGAAATAGAGGGCTCGATAAAAATAGGTCCGTAATTAAACTTTCTGCTTAAAGAAGACTTTATTTCATAGCCGCCAGAATTATTAAGCGCGTCGAATAATGTTGAAAGCGATGCATTCCAGTTATGCTTGTTGTAATTAACACTAAAACCAGCATCTAAAGAATGCTTTCTCTTTGCCATACCTTGAAATATATAGCTATCAGACTCATCAAAACCTTGAAAGCGTGGCGATAATTTAATCACAAAATCAGTATTCTCAAAGCTCTTAAGCTTATAGCTTATAAAAGGCCCGTATACAGTCAAACGGTCCCCTTTATAACCAATTATTGGCAATGGCATCGTACGCGTGTTGAAACCTTTATATATTTCTTTATTAACACTCAAGCCAATGCCATAGACAAATCCATTCGCTTCGTCTTTTCTAGGACTCTTATTTACAGAGTCCTCTGCCAGTAATGTGAAAGGAAGAATAAAAGATAAGAAAGATAAAGTGATAGTTTTAATTTTTAACATTTTTAGGCTCATTAAGAGGAATATAAGGTCATACGTAATTAAACTTAGTTTAGATTTATTATTAACATTAAAAAATTAATTATTGATTGAAACAGAGTGAACCATATTAATTTATCATACGTATTGAACAGTACACTTTATTCAATTAATAGAAAGATTCAATGAAACGAATTACTTTTATCTTCTTTTGCATGGTTCTAATGACCGGTTGCAGCAGTCAGTTTTCAAACAAAAATGTCACCGGTCAACAATTTCCTGACGTTGTTGGACAAAGTCTTGAAAAAGAAGAAGTTAGTATCCCTAATGACTTTCAAGATGAATTCACCTTATTACTCGTAGGATATAAACAAGACTCTCAATTTGATATTGACCGATGGTTAATCGGATTAGATATGACAGAAACCAAAGTAGGCGTTTATGAAATACCTACAATACAAGGCATGTTCCCTAGAATGTTCAGTACTGTTATTGATAATGGCATGCGAAAAGGGATTCCCAAAGCGCTTTGGAGGAATGTGATCACAGTTTATAAACAAGGAGAGCTTATCCAATCATTTACCGGCAATGAAAAACCGAATAATGCCAGAGTTATATTAATTAATAAGAAAGGGACTATTTTATATTTTTATGATGAAGGTTTTTCTGTTGATGCCCTTAATTCTCTAAGAGACGAACTATCACAGTAACTTCAATAAATAATTTTGTGAATTAACTGCAATTAGTGACTAAAACTAATTGCAGTTAGTTTTTTAGCTCAAAATATTAACTACTTTCAGAACGTTAGAGAAACCCCTCGACTGAAATCCCCCTTTTCTGATGCAGCGCTAAGTTTTCCATTTTGTTTGATGATCATTTGCAGATCGCCAAACACCTCTTCTTTGGTTTTGTAGCCCATATTTTGCAAGGACTTTAATACCTTTTCATCAATCCCTGGATAATGCCATATTTCATCTTTAGGCAATAACTGATGATGAAATCTTGGCTTGTTCACAGCTTCTTCTGCCGTCATATTAAACTCAATAGCGTTCAATATTGATTGATAAACTGACGATATTATTGTTGTACCGCCAGGTGAGCCTGTCACTAATTCTACCTTTTTATTTTTTAATAAAATGGTGGGAGACATAGAAGATAACATACGTTTATTCGGTTGAATCTCATTTGCTACGCCGCCGACTGCGCCAAAAATATTAGCAGCGCCCGGCTTCGCACTAAAGTCATCCATTTC
>JAQWHO010000068.1 GCA_029249355.1 Thalassotalea sp. | reverse complement strand
GAAACCTTTCTGAACTCGATCCTAGAGAAATGCGTGTGCTCCTTAATATTGGTTCTTACATGCCAATTAAATCTGCGGATATTGCTTATCAGTCACGTTTAGATTCTTATACGGTAAGTCGCGCAGTAAAAAAATTGCTTGAACTTAATTTGATTGAAACACAAGCTGATACTCATAAGAAAAATGTGAAAAATTTACTGCTAAATGAGAAGGGTAAAAAGATATATTATCAAGTAGTCACTGCAATGGACGAACGCTCTAAACAACTAGAAAGCGTGTTATCTGAAGAAGAGCTCGGTCAGTTTTTTACCATGTTAGAAAAAGTAGAAAATAAAGCAGAGCAACTTTTAGCAGAGCAAGCAACAGGCTTAATTATTGACGGTTTAGATGCGCCCGCCGATCAAAAAGAATTAATCCGCTGGTATAAAAAAAGCTCAACTTAATTAAGGGCTGTTATTTACCATCGTGTCTAATAAAATTGATGGTGAAACGCTTCCCTTGTTCACCACTCACAATAACGAGCATTTCATTATCTGTTCTTAATTTATATTCAAGCTTTTTAGGAAAGTCATGTGCAGTGTTTTCAAAAGTAACAGTTTTATTTGTACATTCAGTTAATTTGAAAGCCACAGGAAGGTTATTCTGTTCGGGCTTTGCGATATAGAAAAGCTCATTATTCATTTCGATAAGCCTTAATAATTCACTGGAGTGACGTTTATTTGAAGCCTTAGTACTTGACTTGCCAACCCCTTCAAACGTTTTCGGACTCACTTTGCGCCATGATTCTATCGTAACAGTTTTTCCATGATCTGCGACCCAAGTTCCTAATAGCCAGTGCAAGGAGGTCAAAGAGTTGCAAGGTTGAGAATGCGCATCAGTCGACACATAAATAAGCATAATGGCAAATACCGATTTAATTATTTTCATTAATAAAAGTTACGCAATTTGAGTATTTAGCCAATTAACCGCAGCTGCTTCATTTTGAAACGTCATAGAAGTATTGTTCGATATATTTTTGATTATTTGATTTTGAATGCAATTACTGACAACTACCGCCGAAGCAATACAGCCATTGTCTTTATACCATTGAGAGGCACTTTCAGCTAAAGAAATAACATGCGGAGAGCCTAACGTTTGTTCATCCCAAATTTCAATTTTACGCCACGCCTCTAAGTTTTTACTTAATACAGAATCTCGTATTGTTTCTACCGTATTTTGCATACCCAATTCATTAAAGGGACCTTTGGCATTCACGGTTAATAAATCACCTTGCCAAAGTAAAACTATCTCTCCGTGCGCATCCATAAAACCTCCTTGTTTATAAATTATATAACAGTACGAATAAAGCTAATGATTATTATAATAAAACATACTCTAATAGCAAAAATCATTCGAATGACCTAAAAAAATATTAATTTTTTAAGCACTTTGCTGAATCCTTTATGTTTAAAAAGTGCATTAAAGAACGAATACATGAACAAATAAAATAATGATTCAACGTATGATTAATTAAATGATTGATGAAATATAAACTCTGTGTTCTATTATTTAATTAATGTGATATTAAAAACTACCTTAAAAGTTGCTTACATGCTTAAAAAACTGTGTTTTATTTTTTTAGTGCTTTCCTCAATTAAATCTGTAGCAGATGACTCCGTTGTTTTGCAGTTAAAATGGCAGCATCAATTTCAGTTTGCCGGCTTTTATGCCGCATTAGAAAAAGGCTATTACAAAGAGCAGGGTTTTGATGTTGAAATAAGAGCACACAACAAAAAAACATCCCCCGTTGAAGAAGTCCTTTCTGGGCGAGCAACGTTTGGTATTTCAGATTCGAGTATTGTTTTACACCGCATGAAAAATAAACCGGTTGTCGTGTTAGCCAGTTTTTTTCAACACAGTCCTCTGGTTCTTTTAAGTTTATCTTCCTCAGGTATTCGATCCCCTGAAGACTTAATTAATAAACGAGTCATGTATCAAAAAGGTATCGATGACGCACCTTTAACAGCAATGTTTACTACGTTAGGTATCAATAGTGAGCAATATACTCATGTACCTCATTCATTTAATAATGAAACCTTAATGAATGGTGAAGTTGACGCGGTATCAGTTTACTTAACGAATCAACCTAAATGGTTTGCTGATAAAGGGATCGAAGTTAACATTATTGACCCGATAAATTATGGAGTTGATTTTTATGGCGATTTACTTTTTACCAGTGAAAATTATATTCAAGATTCGCCTGAAAAAGCGTTGGCCTTTAAAGAAGCAAGTATCAAAGGCTGGCAATATGCGTTAAATCATCAAGAAGAAATCATTGATTTAATTATTAATAAATATCAAAACAAACTTAGCAAAGAGCATTTGAAATTTGAGGCAACACACACTGCTCGTATGATTAAAACAAGCACAATCCCTATTGGAACAACATATCCCGAGCGCTTTCATCGAATTGCTAATATTTATCGCACATTAAAAATGGTGCCAGAAAATGCTTCTGAAGAAGGGCTGTTAATCAACGATTACATGACTCAAGCGGCGGAAAAAGAACGAGAGCTATATTATTACTTATTGTTTTTTGTCGCATTATTAGTGATCTCTTTAACTTTTATGGCAATTTTTAATAAACGCTTAAGGCGATTAGTTAAAAACAAGACGGTTGAGTTAAAGTTAACCAACAATAGTTTAGCAAGTAAAATTGAAGTCATCGCGTTACAAAATGAAGCCCTACAAATTGAAAAATTAAATGCAGAATCAGCGAGTAAGGCTAAAAGTGATTTTGTTTCGAATATGAGTCATGAAATTCGCACGCCTTTAAATGGTATTTACGGCTCATTACAATTATTAAAACAGGAATCATTATCTGAAAAAGGCATAGAACTCGTTGATAATGCCATTTCATCAGGTCAAAGCTTACTTGTTGTTATTAATGATATTTTAGACTTTTCTAAGATTGAAGCGGGAAAGTTAACTTTAGATATCAAACCCTTTGATTTTGTAAAGTTGCTTGAAATTACCGTCAATAATATAAAACATATCCCAAAAGAGAAAGCGATAAATTTTTCGTGGTCGAGTGAAAATATGCACTCTTATTGGCTAGGTGACGACATAAGAGTGAAACAAATACTGATTAACCTTTTATCGAATGCATTTAAGTTTACGGAGAAAGGTAAAGTTACCGTGACTTGTGAAGAACGTTTAGTGTCAAACATTCCTAACATTAGCATTCAAATTGAGGATACGGGGATTGGTATGTCTGAGAGTAATCAGCAGACACTTTTTTCGCGTTTTGAACAACAAGACTCATCGATTACCCGAAAATTTGGTGGCACAGGATTAGGTCTTTCTATTGTTCAATCATTAGTACATTTGATGGGCGGTGAAATTTCCGTTCAAAGTACCATAGGTGAAGGCAGTACTTTTACTGTTTTATTACCGTTAGAAAAAACTGAACAAGTTAAAGAAACTGTTATTGAAATTAAAGCGCCTGATTTGACGGGTAGAAATATTCTTATTGCTGAAGATAATCGAATCAATCAAACTATTATCAAGACAATGTTAGCGCCTTGTAAAGCCAATATTATTATTGCCGATAACGGTATAGAAGCGATTGAAAAACATAATAGTCATGAGCCAGATTTTATTTTTATGGATATTCAAATGCCAGTACTTGATGGCATTAGTGCATGTCAGCATATTCGGGTGACAGATAAAACAACCCCCATCGTTGCATTAACCGCGAATGTAATGACCAATGACGTAGAACGGTACTTGGCAAGCGGTTTTAATTCTCATGTGCCAAAACCCACAGAACAAGTCATGCTCTTTCAAGTGCTTAATGAGTTTCTGAGTTGATTTTTTCTTCAAGTATTATTTGTGCTTAATTTCGTTTGTTGAACATAAATTAAATATTAGAATCAACACTCTTAGCATTACTTTCTTCTTTTTTTGAGTGTCGATAATAATACCAAGTCACACCATACAAAATGGCAATAAAAGGCAGGCTTGAAATGACTACGCCATGCCAGCCCGCTTTAAATAACATCCAACCTGCTAGTAACGATGCTATTGCCTGAAAACCAAAAATAATAAAATCATTTAGCGCTTGTACTTTATGACGTTCAGATGGCTGATAGCTTTGCGGTAACAAGGTGGTTCCGGTTAAAAATAAGAAATTCCAGCCTATGCCTAATAACAATAATGCCCACCAATAATGCACGACTTGTTCACCTGAAAAAGCAATGATTGTCACTAAGCTATAAATAAAAGTGCCGAGCAGTAATAGTTTTTTTAAGCCAATTTTTTTGACTAACCAGCCAGTAAAAAATGACGGAACAAACATAGCAGCAATATGGCTTTGAATGACCCATTTAGTATCCATTAAACTGTGACCATGCATGTGATGCATGCTTAAAGGTGTGGCGGTCATTAAATAACTCATTAAAGCAAAACCAATCGCCGCTGTGCATATCGAAATAATAAAAATTGGCTGCTTAATAATGGTGATTAATTTGCGGGTTTCACCTTGTTGTTTAAGCTGAACTGCTTCGGGGTTTTGAAAACCTAAGAGTAGCATCATCGCGACTATGTTAAGGCCACCAATAAAAATGAAAGAGCCAGTATAACCGTATGGTGATGTGATCCAATCTTTTGCTACAACCGCTATTTCAGGGCCTAAAAATGCTGAGAAAATACCGCTGAGCATTAAGATAGATAGCATGGTTGGAATTTCGTTGTCATCTCTTGCACTTTCAATTGCAGCAAACCGTAATTGCTGGATAAATGCCGTACTCATACCAAAAAACAAGCTAGCGAGGGTAAATAATTTGAAATCCCCTTGTTGAGTTGCGGCTACTGCAATGCAACAACCGATGAGTCCGAGCGAAAAACCTAAGTAAGTTGCCAGTTTTCTGCCGAGTTTTTTGGCTAAAAGCGCCGCGGGTATTGCTGCGCTGGCTACACCTAAAATCATCACCGTGACAGGTAACGTTGCTAAAGAAGCGTCTTGCGCCATTTCTGTGGAAAGTATTCCGCCAATAAATACGATAACAGGCGATGCCGCCATAACCAGTGGTTGCACTAAAAACAAAACCCAAATATTTTTAGGCAGTGAAAGTATTCGAAATAACACCAAGGTGGTTATCATCAATAAAGCTAAGGTGATGATTATGTTCAGTAGCATGAGTTCAGTTGCATAAGTTAAATATCTTCTTAAAAGGCACATTTAGATAATACCTGATAAATATATATTTAATTTAGGAATTTCTTATTTCTAGTGAATTTTTGTGCAAAC
The DNA here is from genome assembly GCA_029249355.1 of Thalassotalea sp. Classification (GTDB taxonomy): domain Bacteria; phylum Pseudomonadota; class Gammaproteobacteria; order Enterobacterales; family Alteromonadaceae; genus Thalassotalea_H. The sequence goes on along the minus strand of JAQWHO010000068.1, from coordinate 4,617 downwards.
TATACAAAGCATTAAAGCCGTCTTAAACTAAACTAAATTAAAACAATATAATAAAAATAAACAAGGGCATGATCACATGATAAAAAAACTGAAACTCCTCCCTTTGATATTTGCTAGTAGTGTTATATCAATATCAGCAATTGCAGATATTGATACTGATTTACTCGCGGGTATGAAAGCAAGAAATATAGGTCCTGCAACCACAAGTGGCCGAATATCAGATATTGAAGTGGTTGAATCAAATCCTAATGTTATTTATGCGAGCGCTGCTTCTGGCGGCGTATGGAAATCGGTAAATGCAGGGTTAAATTGGCAACCAATTTTCGATAATCAAGATTATGCTTCAACAGGGGCTTTAGCGATTAATCAGCAAATTCCTGATATTGTTTGGTTGGGCTCTGGCGAAGGTAATGTTCGAAACTCAACATCGATTGGTGGTGGAATTTATAAATCGATGAATGCCGGTAAAACTTGGCAGAAAATGGGCTTAGAAAAAACTGAGCGCATAAATCGCATTGCGCTTCATCCCACCAATCCTAATATTGCTTACGCGGCTGCATTAGGCACGCTTTGGTCGAAAAACAAAGATCGCGGTTTATACAAAACAGTTGATGGCGGTAAAAGCTGGAAAAATATTTTATACGTTGATAACACCACGGGTGCGTCAGATATAAGAATGGATCCAAGTAATCCAAATAAGCTTTATGCAACTATGTGGGAATTTTCTCGTTTACCGTATCGCTTTGAATCTGGTGGTCCGGGTTCTGGTTTGTATATTTCGATTGATGGTGGAGAAACTTGGGATCGCAAAACCGAGGAAGACGGTTTACCTAAAGGTGATTTAGGTCGTTTAACGGTAGATATTGCGCAAAGTGATCCCAATGTTGTTTACCTATTAGCCGAAGCAAATGAAAGTGCATTGCTTCGTTCAAATGACGGTGGAAACCAGTGGCATACGGTTAATAGTGATTTTAATGTTGCCGATAGACCTTTTTATTATTCTGAAATTGAAGTTGATCCTAACGATCCTGAAACAATCTATAACATTGCCACCTTTATTCGCCGTTCAATAGATGGCGGTAAAACGTTCTCAACGATAGATAAGGTTAATTGTTGCGCGACGGGTAACACAGTACATATCGACAATCATAGCCTGTGGATCAACCCCAATAATTCTAAGCATATCGTGCTAGGTAATGATGGCGGCGTGCAAATTACCCAAGATGCTGGTGATAGCTGGCGCTTTGTGCAAAATTTACCTATCTCACAGTTTTATCATATCCGAGTAGATAACGCGCATCCGTATAATATTTATGGTGGATTACAAGATAATGGATCGTGGCGTGGTCCGGGTGAAATTTGGCAAACCGCTGGAATTCGTAATGTACATTGGCAAGAAATAGGCTTTGGTGATGGTTTTGATGCCATGCCGTTTCCTAATGATGTCACTAAAGGTTATAGCCAATCTCAAGGTGGCGCTCTCAGTCGTTTTGATTTAACAACGGGTGAAGAGCGTTTAATTATGCCAAATCCTCCTAAAGATGGAGAGCTTCGTTTTAATTGGAATGCAGCACTTGCACAAGACCCTTTTGAAGAAAGTACCATTTATTACGGTAGCCAATTTGTTCATAAATCAACGGATAAAGGTGACACATGGGAAATCATCTCGAAAGATCTTTCAACCAATAAAAAAGAATGGCAGCAATATAAAGACTCAGGCGGAATTACTCCTGATGTGACAGCGGCAGAAAACTACACGGCAATCATTACAATTGCGCCAAGTCCTATTAAACAAGGTGTGATTTGGGTAGGTACAGATGATGGCCGTATTCATGTGACCCAAGATGGTGGAAAAACGTGGAGCAGTGTTGAAGGAAAAGTCAGAAAAGGGCCTGAAAATGCTTTTGTTCCTCATATTGCGCCATCAGAGCATGATGCAGGTAGTGCGTATATTGTTCTAGATAATCATCGTAAAGGCGATATGAATACTTATGTTTATAAAGCTGAGAAGTTTGGCAAAAAGTTCAAAAGCTTAAGTGAGAAAAACTTACGCGGTTATGCTTTATCTATTCAGCAAGATCATGTCGATGAAAATTTACTGTTTCTAGGGACTGAACTTGGCTTGTATGTTTCAACCACTCAAGGTGAAAATTGGTTTAAATGGGATCAAGGTGTACCAACGGTTTCAGTGATGGACTTGGCGATTCAACGTCGTGAAAATGATTTGGTTTTAGGCACACATGGTCGTTCAATTTTTATTATTGACGATTACAGCGCATTACGTGGTTTATCAGAAAAATCGTTTGAAACTGATTTATCGTTATTAAGTGTTACTGATGGCCAGCAATATATCGCGAGCCGTGCCCCTTCTTCACGTTTTTGGGGGGATGCTGCTTATGTTGGAGATAACGAAGACTACGGTGTGGTATTAACGGTTATGGCAAACGGTGACTTTTTAGATCACCCTGATGCTGATAAACATAAAGCTCAACAAATCGCTAAACGTAACATAGCAGCGAAAGAAAAATCGTCGAAAAAAGACAAAAACCAAGAAAAAGTAAAAGAAGATAAAGATAAAACGTCTAATAAAGCACGTGTTGAAGTACGTAATTCAGCAGGGCAATTAGTTCGCACATTTACCACTAAATTACAGCAAGGTGTAAACCGTATTGTTTGGGGTTTAGAAAGTGATGGTGCTAAACGTATGCCTGGCAACGAGCCTAAAGAAGATAAAGATATTTTACCGGGAGGATACGAAGTGGTACCTGGAGAATATCAAATCCAAGTCAGTCTTAACGATAAAGTGATTAACGCCACGGCGAATGTGTTGGTTGATCCTCGCTATAAAGTGACACAGAACGAATTGCAAGAAAGCTTTAATTTATTAAGCGAATTGACTAAGTTAAGCAGTTTGTTATCAGACGCCGCTACAGTGTTAAGTGACAGTAAAAAAGACATCGAACTGATTAAGGCGGTTGCTCAAAATACCCTAGATAGGATAGAGGGAGATAAGACAGAGGGTGACAAAAAGAATCACGTTGCTACAGCTTTAGTTGACGACTCAGATGCTTTATTAAAGCAACTTAAAGAACTCGACGAATCGTTACGTTCACAACCTAAAACTAAAGGCATTGTTGATGATAGCTTTCGTGTATCAAGTCATATTGGTACAGCAGAATGGTATCTCGCTAGTGGTTATGGAAAACCCTCGCCAACAGCTAAAGCATATTTAGATATTGCTAAAGCGAAGCTGAAAATAGGTGTTGATAACGTGAATGCCTTTTTAAGTAAAGACGTTGCTCAGTTTAAACAATCCTTTTCAAATTCAGGGCTGACACTGTTGAGTCAAATTGAACCCGTTAACCTAGAAGATTAAAACGGCGCTCAATTAAATAGGTAAAACCAAAAGAGCTGTCACATTGACGGCTCTTTTTCTATTATAGAGATTAATAAATATCGTAAGTATTTATTTTACTTTTAGTTTATCTTGAACTTTATCCTTATTTTTATCAGTAAATGAGTTAAAAAGAATGAATCAAATTCTAGTTGAAAATACATCCGTTATTCCCAGTAAAGTTATTTGTATTGGTCGTAATTATGTTGAACACATTGCCGAACTTGGTAATGAAATACCCGATGAAATGGTGGTGTTTTTAAAGCCTAATTCAGCAATATCTTCCACTCTGGCAGCTTTTCATCAAGAGCCATTACATTACGAAGCAGAACTTTGTTTTGTTTATCATCAAGGACGCTTTTCTGCTGTTGGCTTTGGTTTAGATTTAACTAAACGGGGATTGCAAAGTCAGCTAAAATCGAAAGGTTTACCTTGGGAACGCGCAAAAGCGTTTGATGGCTCAGCTGTTTTTAGTGAGTTCGTTGAGATAAGTGAGCTAACGTCAACATTAAGCTTGGAACTCAAAATTAATGGTGAAATTATTCAGCAAGGTGGTGTTGAATTAATGATGTACAAACCTGATGAAATACTCAAAGAACTGCAAATGTTTATGACGTTACAAGATGGTGATATTGTAATGACAGGAACGCCGAAAGGAGTTGGTGTTATTAAACCAAATGATAACTTTGAAGGCAGTGTCCAATTCGAAGATAAAGTGATTGTTTCTGCCAAGTGGCAAGCTTATTCATTCGATTAGTAGTTCATTTTGAAAACTGTTATCACGATTCAGAGTTTGGTTGTGCGATACAAACAGCACTAGATGCAGGGAAGTTATCCCGTCGAAGGTTAGATAGCTATAAAGCTTTTGAAAGAGCAAACTTTTAATAGCGCTTCATTAGCAGAAAGAAAAGCAAAAGATAAGTCATTAGGGAAAATGATTAATAAAAGTACAAAATGAATCCAACCATTTGAAACGAGGACAATAACGTTTAGGGGAGTTATCTTTTTTATATCGTCTTAATTATTAATTTTACCTGAAAACTCAGTTAGACTATCGCCATTGTAATTTAGTATTGATGATATCCATGAAATTTAGTCCACTGGTACAAGAACTTATTCATTCCTTTAAATGCTTACCGGGCGTTGGTGCAAAATCTGCACAGCGAATGGCTTTTCATTTACTTGAACGAAACCGTATTGGCGGTAAAAAACTTGCGGAGTCT
>JAQWHO010000067.1 GCA_029249355.1 Thalassotalea sp. | reverse complement strand
GCTGAAGGACGTCCACAGACACAAATACAAACTTTGTTAACTACGACGGTTCAGCATTATATTTAACGACACCACCAACGAATACTAATGCTTTTCGACCAGGCTATCCTATGGGGCTAACTACTACAGGTGCTACAAACGGTAATATGAATACAGATCGTTGTATTGAAGTGTGGAATAATGTCCTTGCACAACCACCGTCAATTTCAGCAACGGTAGCTGACTTAAATAACGGCGCTAATATTGACTATTTTGTTGTGCAATCTGTTGGAACTGGCAGCAATAGTAATAATACCTGCATCTTTTATCTTAAAGAATCTTTACCTAAGTCTGGTGGTTCATTCGCTACGCCAACGAGCACTGCTCAAGGTAACAATTTTACTTACGACCCTGCTTCAAGCACAGTCGCAATAACTATTAACAATAATTAATAATAAGGGTAACTTATGAAAGGTTTATCAAATATAAATGTAAAAACTAAAGGTTTCACACTCATTGAGTTAGTGGTTGTTATTGTTATTTTAGGGATTTTAGCGGCAACCGCTGCTCCTAAATTTATTGATTTAACCAGCGATGCTAAAGCGTCAGTTATGGAAGGCGCACTTGGAAGTATTGAAAGTGCCGTGAGCATGGTACACGCTAAATCATTGGTTCAAGGTAAAGCAACTGGAAATAATACAGTGATAATAAACGGGCTTCATTATGCAGTGGCTCACGGTTACCCTCGTGCAGCAAACCTAAGTGGTGGCACTGGAGCAGATGCCGCAAATGCGATTGGCATTCTAGGCTTGATTGATTTGGACTCTACAGCTACAGGTGATTTTATTGTTTCTAATGCAACACCCGCATTGATTCAACACAGAAAGGCAACGACTGTAGCAACTTGTCAAATATCTTACCCTGATTCTACTGGCGCAGGCATTAGACCAATCATTACTACAGTTACAACTGGCTGTTAAATCTTGCCATTATTGTAAAATTTGATATCTTCAAAGGAGAGCATTGCTCTCCTTTTTAATGTGTGTTGAAGTGGTTATTGTATGAAAGTGAAAGGTTTTACCCTAATAGAATTAATTGTTGTCATTGTTATTTTAGGGATTTTAGCAACAACAGTTGCCCCAAAGTATATAGATTTAGAAGCTGACGCCCATACTGCTACATTACAAGCTATTAAAGCCTCAATGGAAGGGGCTTCTGCATTAGTCTATGGTAAGTCATTAGTAAAAGGAAATCATAAGCTGAAAGACACTGATCCCAATGCTACTGTGAATATTGGTGATTCAATTGATGATGGAAATGGTGTTGGAGAATTAGTTGTACATTATGGTTACCCTGTTGCATACGAAGATGATTGGTTGAGACTAATTGACTTTGATTCGGCTATATATGGCTTCGAATCAACAACTGATGGCCAAACAGTAATCATTTACTTAATTAAAAATGGAAAACCAACAGGTAAATCAGATAGTTGTATAACATATTTTACACAGTCTAGCGGTGAATATGTGAAACCAGACATCAAAACTAATAGTTGTTAATGTATATATGCAGATAAATGAAAATACTAATTTATGGAAACATTAAACAGTCAAAAAAATGCATTAGCGCAATCTGGTTTCACGTTAATAGAACTGGTTGTCACCTTGATCATGATAGGAATTATGGCTGCAACGATTGCACCAAGACTTTTTACGTCAAACGGTTTTGAAGAATACGGGTATCGTACTGAAATTATCTCAACGCTTCGGGCGGTGCAATTAAGGGCAATGCAACAAACACAAAGCGAGCAATGTCATAAAATAAAAATATCCAATGACAATAAAATGCTTGGGTTATTGGCAAAAGACAGTAGTGCTGATTATTGTGATGAAACGACTTGGTATGATTTATCAACGGAAGACGGTCTCACGAGTGTGCAAATTGACAAGGATCATTCTGTGACCATTAGCGGCGATGACTTTTCATTTGATCAACTGGGACGACCTGTTAATTGCTCTGTCCCCTGTGATGTCATTATTCATGGCGAAAGTAACTTAACCATTCGTGTTGAGCAAGAAGGTTATATTCATGCGTTATAACAGCTCAGCGTTGAAAATTATATCGAAAGGTTTTACGTTAATTGAAACGATTGTAGGCATCGTGGTACTTGCAATTTCTTTTTCGTTAATCACTACGCTCATTTATCCTTTAGTTGAACAAAGTGCTGACCAACTTCATCAAATAAAAGCCTCAGAGTTAGGGCAGTCAATACTTAATGAAATACAAAACAAAGCCTTTGATGAAAATTCAGATAAAACTGGTGGGTTAGTTCGTTGCGGTGAAAATACTATTGTTTGTACAACAAATGATAACTTAGGCTGCGAAAGTCATGAACGAAATGCGAGCAACGCGTGTGTGCGTTATCTTTTTGATGATGTTGATGATTACAACGATGTTGTCTTATTCGAGAATTCGTTAAGCGAAGACCTAAGTAATTTATATTTAGGGTATGCTGTGAAAATTGAGGTGTGTAACGACGCAGATTATGACGGAATTTGTACAGGTAGTGAGGATAATTTTGTTGCCAAATTAATCACGGTGACTATCACAACGCCAACGGGATTCGATATTGTATTTTCAACTTATCGAGCGAATTTTTGATGCACTCTTTATTGGTAAAGCACAAAGGATTTACACTAATTGAACTCGTTACGGTTATTGTGATCTTGGGAGTGTTAGCCGTTGGTATAAGCAGCTTTTTGCAGTTTGGTACACGTATTTTTTCAGAAACATCTGCTCGTGATGAATTGATTTCATCTGCGCGTTTTTCGGTTGAAAGAATCAATAGAGAAGTTCGTCATGCCTTGCC
>JAQWHO010000066.1 GCA_029249355.1 Thalassotalea sp. | reverse complement strand
CTATGAAGTTCACTGTAAAGCGGGTGAGTCCTTTCATCTGCTTGAATAAACCGAACCAATACATCTATTGCGTTATAAATTGACGGTTCCGTTTTCCATGTTTCAACTGCTTTCTTAAACCAAAAATCTTCTTCGAAGATGGATGTAGTTTCAGTCTTAACTTTTGCAGGATAATTAAACTTATATAGCTTTCTAGAAGTGTGCCACCTTGGAATCAACTGTCTGTTATCCATCATTAATATGTTATTGGACATATTAATTAACCCCTTGTATCTGACACTTTCTAATTATGCCTGACATTTTACTAATATACTTTTCCATAGAAAGACGCCGAACTTTGTTCGTGTATTTAGTATTTCCACGAATTAAATGATCAGGGAAACATAATTCGTTCACAATTTCAGCTAAATCAGAAGCTATTTCATCAGTGAACTGATTCGCACATTCCTCTTTAAATCTATTGATTATTGTAGCGAAAGCAGACTTGATAAAAGGTAGTGCGTCTGAATATGTAGCTCTATCAATGTGTGGCATTATCAGTCTAGATTCCTCTATCAAAACTGGAGTAATTTGAGCACCTGAAATTACGTGATAAATCAAACTCCCAAACATATGAATGTCAGAAAGTCTTCGGTCAATGAAGCCACTTATAGGAATATTATAATGAACTTCAATTGGTGCATATGATCTATCGCCAGTAAAGCTCTGCGAGGAAAATGGAGATGTACCATTAACGTCAGTAACTCTGCCGAGATCTGAAATTTTTGATTGTTCATTTTCAAAACACAAAATATTAGAAGGCTTTATGTCTTGATGAGCAATTCCAATCTGATGTAATTGCTTTATACCTACGGCAACATGGTGGAGAGACCTAAATACTGTTTTCCATGAAGCCACACCGCTATTTATGAACTGCGCTCTTAAATCACCTTCGGCAAGTTCAAAAATAATGTAAAAAACTCTGTTTAGTGGCGGCAGAGATACGGGGCTTAATATTTCCCCGCTATCTAAAGGCGTTACAACACGAGTTAGTTTGCTATCCTTACAATGATCTAAAATATTTTGTTCAAAAAGATACTCAGAAATAGTCCTATTCATTTCCGCTAGTGGTTTTGCTGCGACTTTAGAAAGATCCATAGCTTTGAGAAAACCAACCCGGCCTTCTGGAGATATGGCTGTGTACCTCGTACAAAAATTACCTCCACTACCAGATGTAGTATTTATCAATTTACCTATTGTCCAACCTGAGTCGGTCACCAATCCCTCTAAAGCTGTTGATGGCATAAATTACACTTCCTTTTACTCATGTAGATATTTTATTAATTCTTAGTTTTTTCTAGTGATTTGTTCAGTGTTGGTCTGCTAACATCAAAATGCTTTGCAACTTCTGCTTTCGTCATATTTGGATCAAGTAACATTGCCTGTGCTTTTTTAATATCGTTAGGTGTTAACTTTTGTTTTCTACCACCCATACGGCCCCTAGCTCTTGCTGCTTCTAGCCCTGCCTTTGTTCTTTCAGATATTAACCTACGCTCGAATTGAGCAATAGAGCCAATCATATGAAACGCTAATTCACCAACAGCTGTAGTTGTATCAATATTTTCATTAAGGCTTATGAACTGTACTTTCCCAATTTTGAAGCTATCTAACAATTCAATTAAATCTTTCAAACTGCGCCCAAGCCTATCAAGACGTTGCACAACAACAACGTCACCAATTCTTAACGTATCAATCATACGTTCAAGCTCAGGCCTTAGTTTTGATTTTCCACTACATTTTTCTTTATAAATGCGCTCACAGCCTGCCGCTTTTAATGCATCCACTTGGGCAACTTTTGATTGTTCGTCCGTGCTTACTCGCGCGTAGCCTATTTTCATTGTACCCCTAAAATAAAAGTAGATTTTCTTTACGTAGAAAACTTTACGGGTTTATTTACATAGAAACAAGTTGTTTTAATGAGGATATTGATGATCGGGTGTATGAAAAATAAACGGTCGTTTTATTTACGGTTAGAGGATTTTTGAATATTACTTAGCTCATTTAAAAGTTTATCTTTATCGCCTTCAGATAAACGGTGAATTAAACAATTTAACTCTGCCACCACATCAGACTCGCAGAAAAAGTAAACTAAAGGTACGTCGAGCTCCTCAGCCATTTTTTTTAAAGTTTGAATATCAGGTGTGTGACGTCCTTTCTCGTAATGATTCATTCTACTGCTCGCAGAACTAAAATCCATACCAATACGTATTCCCAAATCTTTTTGAGAAATACCAACCAGTTTTCTAGCTTGCTTGATCCTAACCGGAATGGGGTTTTCGTATGTTTCCAAGAATGCATCTTTTTTAAAACCTTAATAACTTAGATTTTCTAAGTTTAAATCATTCCTGTATACTTAGGAATCCTAAGCTTTGTTGTAATGAAAGTGTTTAAACACTTTAGAAAGGTTATGTCTTCGAAACTAAATATTAAAATCCATACATTACTTGTTAAAAATGATCTCGATAACTTTACACTTGTTGATATTAGAAAAGCCTACTCAGACACTTTTAATGATGAACTCAATTCGGTTGAAACCCGTAAATTTATATATCGACAACTGTATCGGTTATTTAAAGAGGGCTTATTAACTAAGGACGGCGAACACAATACCCGTGATATTATCTATGCAAAAACTCCTTTATTTAAAGAACGATTTCAATTAAATAGCAACTTTGCCCCTGTAAATAATAAAAATTTAGATTCAATTAAATCAGTAGATAGTCGCCTTATAGCTTATAAAGTAGATTTATCATCTTCAATAGCAGAATCAGAAGAATACCAAGCATTCTCTAAGAGTAATCCTAATCTAAGTTCTGCCATATATACTCAGTTACAAGTCTCACGTGAAAATAGCGCTAGGTTATTAGGTCAAGTTCGAGCGTTGGAAAACATTAGAGCTATTATTGCTGGAGCTAATAATGAAACTTAGAGCATGGCAAAAAAGTTGTGTTAAAGCTGCGTTTGATTTTTATCAATCGCAAAAGCACTTCTTCTGTTTAGCAACTCCTGCCTCGGGAAAGACTATCATGTCAGCGATGCTCGCTAAGCAATTAAAAGAAGCTAAGTTAATTGACTTCGTTATTTGTTTCTCTCCGAGTGCAACAGTATGCGAAAACATGAGGGAGACTTTTACATTAATTACTGGCAAACGCTTTGATGGTTTAATCGGTGCTTTGGGGGATTCCCATACTTACCAATCTCTTCGAACAATAAGTGATGAATATCTATCTTTACTCAATGAAAGTCGAACCCTCGTTATCCTAGATGAAGTGCACCATTGCGCAGGGGATTCGATAGAAAATGCAAATTCATGGGGTAAAGGTATATTAGAGCGATTGAAAGAGAATGCGACGTATACTCTGTCACTCTCAGGAACACCTTGGCGGTCTGATTGTTTACCCATAACCTTAGCTCATTATAGCGATAATATTACATGTCATTTTCAGTATGGTTTAAGAGAAGCGATTAGTGATGGGGTGTGCAGAACACCACATATCGTTTTAATTGATAACAAAAACATAAAAGTGATAAAACATAATGAAGATGAACTAACGTTCCCAAGTTTTATTGATTTATTTAAACAGAAACTGATCAATTACTCTGAGTTAATTCATCACTATACGGCTCTTAATTTTATTCTAAAAAAAGCCAACCTAAAGCTACAAGCATTGAGAAAGCACGACCCCTCATCTGCTGGATTAATAGTAGCATCATCTACTTCGCATGCCTATATGCTTCAAAGGTTGATGAAAGACGAATTAAATCAACATGCCGTTGTAGTAACGTACAAAAATACTGATGCTCTTCAAATAATCAATCAATTCAAAATAAGCCAAGTGCCGTGGATTATAAGTGTGGGTATGATCTCAGAAGGAACAGATATTCCAAGATTACAAGTATGTTGCCACTTAAGTCGAGTAAAAACAGAATTGTATTTTAGACAAATTCTGGGAAGAGTATTACGCGTGACTAACAATATAAATGATAACGCATGGCTTTATACTTTTGCAGAACCAAACTTAAGTGACTTTGCTCATAGACTCCAAGAGGAAATCCCAGAGCAATCAATTCTGACGTATTTTAATGTGACATCTGAAAAAGATTTAACAGAAAATAAAGGAAAGAATCTTCCTAAAAAACTTTCAGATAGAGTCGATGGTATAGATCTTATTCTGTTTCATGAATTCGAAAACTCACCTAATAATAGTGATTGCCAAATGAGACTTAATAAAATGGAATTAATAGGAGGTTTTAGGGAGAAAATTATTGCTACGTTTAGTTGATCGTTTTAAGAAGCCATTTATTAGATGTTCACTTTGTGCCAATAACAGAAGTGAAATAAGCCAGGG
>JAQWHO010000065.1 GCA_029249355.1 Thalassotalea sp. | reverse complement strand
TAAATAAAAATGATATTGAGATATATCACGAATATAAACCATATAGTAAAATCTCATCTCCTTTATTTCGTGAGAAATTTGCAGCAAGAAGAGCAGCCTCATTAAAGTTAGGACGAGATCTCATCTTAGTAACCGATAGGCAAATTCGAGTTAACCCCATTCTAAATAACTTGAAGCTATTGCATAGATACTCTGGCGTTTACGGTGTTAATAATGTTCAGGAAGAGTTGCTTAAACTTATTCAAATGTCTGGTGCAATCAAACTTAACGATGTCAGTGCTGAATTTGGTTTATCAATTGGCGAAGCGCGTTCTTTCTTGTATGCATTGATACACAAAGGCTTTCTTAAGGCCGACTTGGGAGGGGAAGACTTGAGTAGTAATCCAACCCTATGGCCAGCATCATGACTGATTTTTATGATGAGTTTAGTGAATTGATAGCTCCGATTACACCTGAAACTCCCTCTCAATATGTAAAATTAGAGGACGCTAATTTAATAAAGCGGGATTTAGATACTTTCTCAGATGTTTTAAGAGAAAAAGCGCTAGATAAATTTAAGTTAATTAGTTATATCGACAAAGAGATTAAAGGTGGATGGACTAAAAAAAATATAGATCCAATTATTGATAAATTATTCAATGAAGGTAACTCAAACCGCCCTAATTGGCGTACTGTTGTTCGTTGGCGTAAAAAGTATATAGAGAGTAGCGGAGATCTTGCTTCACTTGTTTCTGAGCACCATAAAAGGGGTAATAGAAAAAAACGTATAGAAGGAGAAGAGACTTTTTTTGATATAGCCTTAGAGCGATTTTTAGATGCTAAAAGACCCAAAGTATCTACAGCATATCAGTATTACAAAGATCTTATTATTATTGAAAATGAAAATATAGTAGGTGGTAAAATACCTACGATATCTTATACCGCATTTAATAAGAGAATCAAAGCACTACCTCCTTACCCACTTGCAGTTGCAAGACACGGTAAGTTCAAGGCAGATCAATGGTTTGCTTATTGCTCTTCACATATACCGCCTACGAGAATACTCGAGCGTGTAGAAATAGATCATACACCACTTGATTTAATTCTTCTTGATGACGAATTACTTATTCCTATTGGTCGGCCTTATTTAACATTACTTATAGATGTTTTTAGTGGCTGTATTATGGGATTTCACCTAAGTTATAAATGTCCCTCTTATGTATCTGCAGCAAAAGCAATTTCTCATGCAATCAAGCCAAAAAAACTAGATTCTCTTGCTATAGAGTTACAAAATGACTGGCCTTGCTATGGTAAGATAGAGAATTTGGTTGTGGATAATGGTGCTGAGTTTTGGTCTAAAAGTTTAGAGCATGCTTGTCACTCAGCAGGAATAAATATTCAATATAACCCGGTTCGAAAACCATGGCTAAAACCATTTGTGGAACGTTTTTTTGGGGTGATTAATCAATGTTTTTTATCTGAATTACCAGGTAAAACGTTTTCAAATATTTTAGAAAAAGAAGAATATAAACCTGAAAAAGATGCAATTATGCGTTTTTCAACTTTTGTTGAAGAGTTTCATCGCTGGATTGTTGATGTACACCATCAAGAAAGTGATTCACGAGAAACTCGTATTCCAATAAAACAGTGGAATAAGGGTTTTGATGTTTACCCTCCACTTAAGATGAGTGATGAGGAAGAGGAGAGGTTTTCTGTCTTAATGAGGATCTCAGACGAACGAACATTAACCAGAAATGGCTTTAAATTTGAAGAGTTGATGTATGACTCGACAGCTTTAGCTGATTATCGTAAACATTACCCACAAACCAAAGAAACAATCAAAAAAATCATCAAAGTAGATCCTGATGATATTTCAAACATTTATGTCTACCTTGAAGAGCTAAGTAGTTATCTTAAAGTACCCTGTACAGACCCTTCAGGTTATACAAAAGGACGGAGCCTTTACGAGCATAAAGTAATCAAAAAAATTAACCGAGAAATTATACGAGAATCTAAAGATAGTTTGGGCTTAGCGAAGGCCAGGATGGCTATCCATGAACGAGTAAAACAGGAACAAGAGCTTTTTATAACAACGAAACATAAGGCCAAAATTTCGTCAGTTAAAAAGCAAGCTCAATTAGCTGATATCAGTAATACAGGTAAAGGCACAATTAAGATAGAACAAGATGATAATGTGAAACTATTAAGTGGCGATAAGACTCGTTTTACTTCAAGTATAATTGATTCTTGGTGTGATGATCTTGAGGCTTTTGAATGAGAGCTTTAACTTTAAATGAAAGTGAACTATTAAAAAATTTTAGCGAATGTTTGGTTGAACACCCTCAAGTAAAAGAAATCTTTCAAGATTTTGACGACTTAAGGCAAAATAGAACTTTTCAGTCTGATCAACAATGTATGCTTCTTATTGGTGATACCGGGGTTGGTAAGAGTCATTTAATCAATCATTACAAAAAACGCTCATTAGCAACGCTGAATACCAATAGTCAAAAAGTACCAGTTCTAGTAAGTAGAATATCGAGTACTAGGGGCTTAAGTAGTACACTTATTCAAATTTTGGCAGACCTTGAACTATTTGGAGCTAAATATAGGGGAACAAAAGGTCACGACAATGACCTAATCAAAAAGGTTGTAGATAATTTTGTTCGTGCAGAAGTAGAGTTATTAATTATTAATGAATTTCAGGAGTTAATTGAATTCAAGTCAACAAAAGAAAGACAGGTTATCGCTAATGCTTTGAAATTTGTAAGTGAGGAAGCTAAGGTTCCTATAGTTTTAGTCGGAATGCCATCGTCTGAACAAATAGCAGAAGAACCACAATGGTCTTCTAGACTTATTAGAAGAAGAAATCTTGAATATTTTAGTTTAAAAAATAAGCGAAAGTATTACCTTCAATATTTAATGGGGCTAGCTAAGAAAATGCCTTTTGAACAAACACCTAAGCTTGAAGAGCCTCATTTATCAATCGCTATCTTTTCTGCTTGCCGTGGTGAAAACAGAGCACTAAAGCATTTGTTATTAGAAGCAATAAAAATGTCTTTTCTAAAAGATAAAACAGAACTAGATAAAGAATGTTTCAAAGATGCCTACGATGCTATTTATGGGAAAAATATAAAGAACAATCCATTTGATCAGGAAATGAACGATATCGAAATATCTGAGGTTGTAGAAAATTCAAGATATAACTCAAATGCCATGTCTCAAGATGATATGTTAATATCAAGAGTTTTTTCAGAGCCCAAAGCCTTCAAATATCTATAATAAAAATACACTGTTGAGTGATTACAAAGTTCGAAGTAGACTCTGTAACTAAATCTGTGTAACTGCCTATTATTAATCCTTAAAAAGGGTTTAGGATAGGCAATGATGAATAAAAAAGAACTCGAAGCGTTTGCTAAGCAAGCCGCTAAATCAATTAAGTCAGAAGCAGATTTAACTGACTTTCGTAAAATGTTAACCAAGGTGACGGTTGAAGCAGCACTTAATGCTGAATTGGACGAACACCTTGGTTATGCACGCCATGAGCAATCAAACCAACATAATTCTCGCAATGGCT
>JAQWHO010000064.1 GCA_029249355.1 Thalassotalea sp. | reverse complement strand
TCATCATCTACCCAAATGCCGGTGTGATCTAAAACACCACCAATACCACAACACACAATTGCGCCAACCTGCGGTTTAACCACTTGCTCAGTAGACATCATATCTGATGGATAAATAGCAATAGGTGACTCGTGCCTTTCCAAATCAACTAACGTTTGTACTTTACGATAACGGCTACGTTGTTTCTGCTGTGACTTTCTATCGTCTGCTAAACCTTTTACTGCCAATGCTGAAACAGCGGCGGCACCAAGCCATAATAGTGGTAACGGCATAAATCCCCCTAATTTGTCTTTTATTGGGTTACTAATAACAAGATTATCGTTATTTTCAATTAAAGCTATAAAAAAATTGCAAGTAACTGTTTCAAAAAGCGGAATAATTGGCAACAATGGAGCGTACTCAATTTAAATATATCATTCACTTATCGCCGTTAAAAAGTAGTAAATTATGAAAAGCGTAAAAAAATCATCAAAGCTCAATAATGTCTGTTACGAAATACGTGGACAAATTGCAGCGGAAGCTCGTCGTTTAGAAGACGAAGGCCATAAAATTTTAAAACTCAATATTGGCAACCCCGCCCCTTTTGGTTTTGAAGCCCCTGATGATATTTTAAAAGACGTGATTCATAACTTACCCACTGCGCAAGGTTATTGTGAATCTAAAGGCATTTACCCAGCACGTGTGGCAGTGATGCAGTACTTTCAACAAAATGGCATTCGCGATGTCAGTGTTGATGATATTTATATCGGTAATGGTGTCAGTGAATTAATCGTAATGGCCATGCAAGGCTTATTAAATAATGACGACGAAGTCTTGATCCCAGCACCTGATTACCCATTATGGACTGCTTCTGTCGCACTTTCAGGTGGAAAACCCATACATTATCGTTGTGATGAAGAAAATCAATGGTTTCCTGATTTAGCTGATATTGAAAGTAAAATCACCAAAAAAACCAAAGCCATTGTCTTAATCAACCCAAATAACCCAACGGGTGCCGTATATTCTGAAGAAGTACTGCAAGGAGTTTTAGCTTTAGCGAGAAAGCATCAATTAATAGTTTTTAGTGATGAAATATACGACAAGATTTTATACGAGGAAGCCAAGCACATTCCAACCGCAAGTTTAGCGAATGACGTGCTAATTATTACCATGGGTGGTTTATCAAAAAACTATCGTATTGCGGGTTTTAGAGCTGGCTGGATGGTGATTAGTGGCCCTAAGATTCATGCTGAAGACTTTTTAGAAGGCCTTAATATTCTTTCCTCAATGCGCTTGTGTGCCAACGTGCCTTGCCAACATGCTATTCAAACCGCATTAGGTGGTTATCAAAGTATAAATGAATTAATAAAAGATGATGGCCGTTTGATCAAACAACGTAATTTAGCGCATAAGATGCTGAATGACATTGATGGTTTATCCTGTAATTCAGCAATGGGGGCTTTATATTTATTTGTTAAAGTTGATGCTGAAAAATTCAATATCACTAATGACGAAAAAATGGTTTTAGACTTGTTGAAACAAGAAAAAATTCTCGTTGTTCATGGTAGTGCTTTTAATATTGAAGAAAAAAATTACTTTAGATTAGTCTTCTTACCTCACGTAGATGAGTTAACTTTGGCTATTGAAAAAATTAAAAACTTTTTCAAAAATTATCGTCAAGTATAAAGCCAAATAACTTCGTCATAAGGAATTAAAATGGTCAACGAAAATACAAACACCCAAAGCACCTTTCTAGCCTGGATGTTTAGAATGCCCTTAATAAAAAGATGGGCGTTGATGTTTTGTGTAAAACCTGAAAATGTAGCCGAACACTCTCATCAGGTCGCGATTGTTGCTCATTTATTGGCGATCATAAAAAATAAAAAATTTAATGGCAAAGTTAATGCTGACAGAGTTGCCACCATTGCTTTGTATCATGAAGCTAGCGAGACTCGGTACGGTGATATCGTAAGCCCAACAAAATATGCAAACAAAGAAATAGCGCGTGAATTTAAAAAAATTGAAAGCTTAGCCGAACAAGAATGTTTAGCCTCTTTACCCGACGAGTTTCAAGAATTGTTTGAAGATATTATCGTTCAAGATAATGTTGATATTGAGTATAAAAAAATAGTAAAAGCAGCAGACATTTTAGTGGCTTATATAAAAGCCTTAGATGAATTGAACCATCATAATCATGAATTTGATCATGTTGAAGAACGCTTAGGGAAAAAACTCAGCAATATTAAGGAAGAAATGCCAGAAGTTGATTACTTTTTAGAAACGTTTCTATCAGCCTGCTCTTCTACTGTTGATAAATTAGCTAAATCTTAATAGTTAATCTTTTAAGCCGTTGTTGCTAAAAGCGGCGCTTTTACTATCGTCGTTTGCACTGATTTCAACCAAGCATTTACATTAAAAGCGAGTCGGTTATCTTTTCCAATTTCACCTTTATCATTCTCAGCTTCTTTTCCAAGTTGGTATTGCTGCTGACAATATAAACGAGTATTAGATAAAACCGTTGAATCGATATGTAATTTATCATTTCTAAAAGCTAAAGGTTTAGGAGATAAAGCTTGAGTTAAGTGTAACGTAGATAATTTCTGAGATTCAATTAAATGGGCTTGAGAAAACTCATCAATTTGAGTTAAGTTTTCAAGCGATAAACGTTGTTTTTTTGGTAATTCAAACGTTTTTCTTAATGACTCTTCAGTGGTTAACTTAGTCGGTTGTTCAGCCTTTGGTAATTTAAATTGACTATGTGACAAAACATCATCGGTTAACATAGAAAGCATCAACGCAAAGTCTGATCGCCTATTGCTATGTACACAATGATTAAGTTGTTCACCTAATTGTAATTCTTCAACTAATAAGTTGGAGTTTACTGACTGAGTTTCCAAAAGATTAAGCTTTGTTATTAAACTTAATCTTTATATCGCCTTAAATAGACAAACCTTTAATAAAATTACATTTATTTATTAGTTCAATGCATTACTAAAGCATTCAGATACATTCAAAAACTAAAAGCCTTAATAAAGCTTCCTTTCGATCCATAAAAAAGATGAACAAATAAATAACACCCAGAAAACGACCAGCTTATTTACCGGCTCTGTATGTTCATTAATTATATTTTTTTCACTTATAACCTTAGATTTTCTTACCTTATTATCACTATCGGAATGAATTAATGCTTGTTGCCAAGCTTCCCAATCATTCGTTTCATATTGATAAATATATTGAGGTTTGCTAAAGGTGACTTTACTGTCGTTTTCAGCTGAAAATAACACTTGCTGCCAGCCCGCATTATTTGAAAAATGTGAACTGCAGTGTTTATTTTCATTCTCAGCTTGTTGATGTAAATAAAGCATGGTTTGTTCTTTATTATTCACCTGACTCACACTTGATGAACTAATTAATTCTCTCTCAGCTAATAAGCAAGCTTTTGCCATTTCCCCTTTAAAAACAATTTTTTTATTAGGCTGTTCTAGCCAAAACATTGGTTGTTTGTTACTTGCTAACTCAGTAGTAATAAACTGCCAAAACTGACTGTACTCATCATACATGCCATTAATTTTTAATTGAAAACTACTGTTAATCGTTGTTAACGCTATTTTTCCTTTTCCGCGATTGTTACTAATCATTAAAGGTTGTTTGTTTTGATCAAAAACTAAATGAGCAGCATTATAGTTTTGTAAGCTTGTATTATTCGCATCAATTAAATGTTCAGATGTTTTATTTTGCCAATTAAGCATGACTTGTTTTATATGATTATTGGCACTTTCGTCTTTATCCAAATAGTTCAGAGCCAAAAGATTTGCTTCCTCTGTCGGGAAAGCAACTGATGTTGAATTTATGTGGCTAGGGTTAACTTGCTGTTGAAAATCACTGAATAAAAGTAATAAATTGTCATTGATAGCGTTAGCTAATGATTGTTCTATAGAAACAAGTAAGCCTAAACCATTTTTTACCGCATTATCAATCAAGGCTAACTTATCGTCATTAACTGATAACAGCACTTTGGCATCAACCATAAGTAAGTCAAAATGATCAAATAATGAAGCAGTCAAAAACTCATCTATTGTTTGAATTGAACTCTCTTTTGAAAAAGATAAAGAAGATGACAGTTCTGTGGATAAGTTAACTTCCTCACTCAGTACATTTTCTTTGCTTATTTGTGTGAGTGTTAATAATTGACCATTATTTTCAGTTAACCAGTGTTTAAAATGCTTGGTCTCATATTTTGGCGAAGACTGAATAATCAATACTCGTGGTAATGTTGACTCTGTAATGTTTACCGCGACAGATTCATCAATTAATACCGTGTTTGCTTCCCCTGCTGATGCTGAGTTTTCTAACAAATGGATTCGATAAAGATGTTGACCAATGGCTTTTGGCTTAATATTAAAAGAGAAGATTTCATCATGCTTTGCTTTTACTTCAGATAATAACTCACCATTTACATCGATTAATTGCACCGTGTGAATACGATCAAAACGAGCGTTTTGACGGCTGATTTGTAATTTAGCCGTAAAGTTAACTGACTCACCTAATGTCGCTTCTTTTGACCATTGAGGTTCAATAAAACCTGACTTTAATTCACTTGGATAAAACGTCGTTTTTAAAGGTTCAACGTGTTGCCATTGAGTAGCAGATAAACCGTCACCGTATACTTCTAACTGATTTATATCGGGTTCAAAAATGGATAATTCACTAATATGATTAATGGTTATTAGGCTCAAATCACAATTATTACTGACGTTTTTTTTAACCTGCTTATCGGCAATGGAAGTTAAATAATAAATTTTTGATTTTGTAAAACAAAGCCGTTCTTCATTGAAAGCACTATGATTAAAACCACTCGTGAGTAATGTTATTGTATCATTTTCATGATGCTTAACTTGCACAGGGATAATCAATAAAACAACCGCAATAACGGATAATAAATTTGCGATAACAACAAGTAATAGCCTAAGAGGCGATGAATTAAATAAACGAAGTGTTGCACGATAAATAACAGCTAAGCTTACTAACAACAAAGCCCCCATCATTAATTGCTCGTTTAATGAAAGCACAGGAAAAACCAGTTGTTCCATCAAAGTCATTTCGTTTTATCCTTAGTAGAACTTTTAATGTCAACGTCGTTATTTTCCCATAAAAGCTCATTATATTGATTCATCAATGAATCATTCATTAAATAATGAGATTGACGCACATTAGGCAACGCGGTTGGCTGTTCTAAAAGCTGCCATAATTTATTTTTAAGCTTTTCGATACAATTTTCACAATTTTTAATGGCAATAGAATCGGCTAAAATAATGCGTTCTAGTGTAGCTACATCATTGATAAGCGCCGGCCTTTCACTTAATTGATTTTGTAAAAACTGTTTAACAGTATCTATGATTAATCGTTCTGCCGGTAAAAAGCTGCCAGCTACTAGGTTCGTTTTGTTAGCATTAGTTTTTTCTTCGCTATTGAATCGCAAACTTTGCTGTTTGATTAGCTGATATAACTGGGCGATATAGTTTTTCTGCGTTAATGTTAAGTCAATTTTTTTTTGTTTATTCTCAGATAAAATTTCACTTAAGTCACCTTGATAGCGACGTTGTTCACTCACTGGTGGTGGTTCGAAACCTAATCGTTTTACGTAGATGCGTTCCGCTTTTTTAGCCATTTTTAATAACTTTAATGCTTTTTCTTCAAAAGGTAGCGCTTGCTCTGGTTTAGAGAGCATTAAATATAATTCTGCTTGCCACATATTAGCAATTGATTGCTTCATCAACGCTTTAGGGTCTTGACGACTCATCATACCAATATCGGTATCTTCATGATTATGAGCGTAAGTTTCAATTAACTGACTGTAACCCGATTTATCATCAGTTGAATGTTCTAATTCAGTTTGTCCTGCAACGCCATGATCATGACCACTGGCCGCTACCGATTGTGCTAATTTATGATTTTCTTCTTGTTCATGTTCGTCATCATCATGATGTGCTTCCTCGCTTTCATTTGACATATTTGGAACAAGCCCTGCACCACCATCGTCAAACTCATCACCAAGGTATTGACCATATTTTTGTTTCAATCCACTTTGTGCGACGCCTAAAAGCTCTGAGGTTTCACTAAAAACTGCCTCTGTTAATTGCATTTTATCTGATATTAACTCTTTCGTTTCAATAATGATTTGTCGCTGACTTTTAAAATATTCAGGCATAAAGTCAATTAATATTCCGTCAGCCATCACCATTTTTTCTTCATCTTCTAACCAACGGATAATTTTAGTTTCTGAACTCGTTAACTGCGCAGATGGTTGCTTGTTATCCCACGCTTTAACCGTAAAATAGAGCTCATCACCAGGTTCCATATTTAATGCAGTAAAATCCCACATTTTTTCATAAACAGCTTGGTATTGTTCCCCTTTAGTTAATACTTGTTCAGTAACCTTATCAAAGGTAAAAACTTGATCCCTAAATTTAACGGATTCACCAGAGCCTTTCGCGATAGAAGCTAATATTTCAACATGGCTGATTTGATAATCATCACTAATATCCACCTGTGTTAACACGCCAGTTTTACCTTTTTTTTCAATTTCTGTGATTGTACTTTTGGGTGTCAAAATTCTAATGACAGGCTTTTTATCCAAAGAAACTCGAAGCGTGTGTATTTGTTGAAAGCTTTTATCTTCAGAATAAAGCTTATATAACCCAGTATGTTCAACTCTATAATTAAACGTATATTGATTATTTTCGGATAAAACTAAAGGATTGATTTCTCCATTAGCAAACTCAATAAAATAACGCTGTTGAGTTTCAGAAAAGCCTAATTGCCACGTTATTTCAGATCCTGCTAACAGCTCAATACTTAAATCCTTTTGTGTCGTGCTTAATAAATTTGTGTATTTAGGTGGTTGAACAGTAATTTGGCTACTTAGCAAATTGATATCTTTATTTTTCGCTACAGTCGAAATCAATGGAGATGCATTTATATTTTTTTGAAAATGCTCACCCTGACAAGTTGTTTTTTCAAAGGCTGTAATAGGAGAATAAAACCATAACCCCGCAAGAAATAAACACGTAAAAAGCAGAGATAGCTGACTATGGAATTGACCATTTAATGTGTGTTGGTTCGATGAGTGCTTTTCTACTTTCTTTTCATTCAATAAGTGTAATAGTTCATGGCACACTTTATTTTGTTGAAAACGTTGTAAAAAATTTAAGTTTTTCGGTGCCATCAAAACTAATTGAGCACTTTCTTCCAACGATGAAAAGTGGCGATTACAATGTGCTAAATAATTATCCTTATTAATATGAATAAAGGATTCACTGCGCTTTATACGGAAAAATTTGAATAAGAAAGCCAAGCAAGCAATCAAAAAACTGAAAAGGTATGACTGATTTTCAACGTGAAGCATTAATGAAAACACAGCATGCAATAAGTAGGTAACAATGGTCAGAAAAGGTAAAAACCTTACTAACGTATTTATAATAAAATACCAACGCAATTTTTTTAATTTGCCGTCAATTAAAACGGTTAGTTGCTGTTGCCTTTTATCAAGCATTACGTTGTTTCACTTTTAGTAAACGAGCTTGATTCTTTAATACTATCGTTATTTGAGCTTGACTGTCGCTCTCTTGGAAAACGTTCTGACAAAAGACGTTCACCACACCAAAAGAGCATCAACAATATCATTAGCCATTGAGTAAGCAATTGTTCTTCATAGTTTATTAAACTTAGGTACTGATTAATTTTAGATTTAGGTTTAGAAAACGAATTTTCAGCCGTGTCAAATGCTTGAATTTGAGCAAGGCTTAATTTGTTATATTCATTTGGCATTTGTTTGAACGCCGAACTTTCTTGCAATAATAGCGATAAAAGGACGCGAATAAACTGAGGTTGTTCAGTCAGTGAATTCCAATCATCTTCAAACCGGCTATGAAACTGGTAAATAAGTTGAATGTTATTTTCTATATCTATTT
>JAQWHO010000063.1 GCA_029249355.1 Thalassotalea sp. | reverse complement strand
CTTGTTCTATATAAGCTTGATGCTGTTTTTTTATCTTTTCTAGTGGCGTTTTTTCATAAACAAGTAGACTTCCCTTTTCGACTAAAAGATATTCTGCCTCAGCTGATTTTAGTAAGGGTTTGTAATAATTAATTGCGTGCTTGTTGATGCTTTTTAATGCCTCAATGTTTTTACTTCGCTTAGATTGAAACATATTAGCGATAAATTTAATAAACCAAGGGAATGCCTTGGGGAAGTGTTTTGGCGAAAGAGCAACGGGGCCGAGT
Source organism: Thalassotalea sp. (assembly GCA_029249355.1). Taxonomy (GTDB): domain Bacteria; phylum Pseudomonadota; class Gammaproteobacteria; order Enterobacterales; family Alteromonadaceae; genus Thalassotalea_H. The sequence goes on along the minus strand of JAQWHO010000063.1, from coordinate 3,895 downwards.
GGGTTGAGTAGCATTTTGGGTAATTGTAAAAGAATACTTGCTTCTGCTAATGGGAATATTTGTTCAGTGGCAAAGTGACCAGCATTAGCTTTTGAACAACCTTCACCTACAGCTCCTTTATCAATTAACGTAACTTGATAGCCGCGTTTTTGTAATTCAACGGCACAGTTAATACCGATAATACCTGCGCCAACTACAGCGATATGCTTTTTATTTTTTACTTCACTCATTTCACTGATTCCAAATAGTGTTAAACTTTACGATAATTAAGGGCGGTCTTAATTGCCGTCTTAATTGCTTGTTAGTTTAGAAAGTTGTTTCTATTAACGTAAAAAAAATCCTTTAGGAAAAATATCTTTATCATCAAGTACAAACTGATGTACGCCGGTAATAAAAGCTGTACCACTAACTCGAGGGATAACGGCATCTATGCCTTGATAAGTGCATTTTTGTTGAATACTGAACGACATTTTTCCGCCGACAATACTTTCAATGTCTATAGATGTTTGCTCTTTTAAATTTTCTTTAAGGCTTAATAAAGCGGCACGAGCAGAAACGCCAGTACCAGTTGGGGAACGATCAACTTCACCATCGGCAAAAACGCAAACATGACGGGAATGTGATGAGGGTTTATCTGTTTTTTTTGACGTGAAAATAGTGCCATATAAAAAGCTTAACGCTTTTTCTTCTGGGTGATTTATTTCAACACTTTGCATCACTGCCTTTTTAATCGCGCGACCAGCATTAATCAACGCTTGCAAGTTATCTGGTGTGCAATCAATTTCTAGTTCATCAGCATCAACAAAAGCGTAATATGCACCACCAAAGGCAATATCGTAGGTCACTTGGCCAATATCTTCGACCATAACTTGTTGATCAAGTGCCTCGACAAAAGAGGGCACATTATCAAAGCTTACTTTTAGTTTAGAATTGTCTCTACTTGCATAAGCTTTTATAAGCCCTGCCGGAGAATCTATACCAATGTAGTTACCTGATTTTGGAATGTTCAATGCTTGCGTTTCTATTGCCGCAGTGACAGCTGCGATAATGCCGTGACCACACATACTGCTATAACCTTCGTTATGCATAAATAAAATACCAAAGTCAGCATCATGACTGCATGGTTCGGTGATTAAAGCGCCATACATATCGGCATGCCCACGCGGTTCAAACATTAGCAATTGACGTAAGTGATCTAAATTTTCAAGGAGATATTGACGCTTCTCCAACATTGTTTTCCCAATAATTTCTGGATAGCCTTCAGAAATAATGCGTAGAGGCTCTCCTTCGGTATGTGCATCAATCGTTGTGTACGACTTATAATGATTAAGATTATTGGCGTTAAACTGCATTTTAAGAAACCTGCTAATATTTTTTATACATTATACTTGTATGAATTGAATAATTGTATACAATATGCGATATTATTTCTACAAATACTTTAATACTAATTCGATAAATAAGTCCTAACGTATTTCTTACTTGTTCAGTTGTGATATAAATCAATGATGATAGTGAATTGCCAAGGTGTTTACCCTGCGATTAAAATTCATTATTTTGTTGATTAATCAATTATCTTTGAAGCAACTAAACATATGGTCGACTCGCTTATTAAATAAGGTGTTGATGGTATTATCGCATTAGGTTCGGTGAGTTGAAGTTGCTTGTATACTCACGAAGAAAATGAGCAATGTTTATTGCTTAAGGAAGTGGTCGCTGATCGTCGCAGTGATGTAACTCGTGTGCCACTTATACCACCTTCGGGTGAAGAAAAATCTCGTGTTGAGAAGCTTTATAATGATGCTGTTTCAACGCGTATCGGTTTATCTAAATTTAATTTGGATTAGTATCTAGAGAACATCTCAAGGGCTCGGCAAGTGTTGAGTCTTTTTACCAAGAAAATTATCAGTCAATAAAGGTAGTAAATGATCAAAGGGACATATTTTTGTATTGATGCACACACTTGCGGAAACCCCGTTAGGTTAGTGACCAGTGGTCATCCTGATCTTAAAGGTGTGACAATGAGTGAAAAGCGACAAGACTTCTTAAAAAACTATGATTGGATTCGTAAAGGGTTGATGTTTGAACCCAGAGGTCATGACATGATGTCTGGTGCTTTTGTATATCCACCCTGTAGTGAAAACGCTGATGCGTCAATATTATTTATTGAAACGTCAGGTTGCTTACCCATGTGTGGTCACGGCACTATCGGAACTATAACTGCAGGTATTGAAGCTGGGTTAATTAAGCCTAAGGTTAAGGGAAAATTGGTTGTAGACGTTCCGGCAGGGCAGATTAACGTTGAATATCAAATGGACGAAGGAAAAGTGACAGCGGTTAAATTATATAATGTTGCCGCTTATCTCGCTCATCAAAATGTTGAATTAACAATCCCTGAACTTGGAAAGCTTACAGTAGATGTATCTTATGGTGGCAATTTTTATGTGATTGTCGAACCTCAAGAAAATTTTCCCGGTATTGAACAATGGAGTGCTAATGAAATTTTACAATGGAGTCCTATTGTTCGTGAAATCGCCAGCGAAATACTTGAGTGTGTTCACCCTGAGGATCCAACCGTAAATGGTGTGAGTCATGTCTTATGGACAGGAAAACCACAAACAGCAGGTTCAGACGCTGCCAACGCGGTTTTTTACGGTGAAAAAGCCATTGACAGGTCACCTTGCGGCACAGGAACGAGTGCACGCATGGCACAACTATTTGCGAAAGGTATGTTGGGAGTTGGAGATACTTTTACGCATGAAAGCTATATCGGTAGTCAATTTGTTGGCAAAGTTGAAGAAGTTTTTGAATTGATGGGTGAACATAAGCGAATTCAAGCGATAAAACCAAGTATTCAAGGTTGGGCAAAAGTATTTGGAAAAAATTGTATCACTATAGATGACGATGATCCTTATGCATTTGGCTTTAGCGTAAAGTAGTTCATTTTTGTCAGCACGGTTCATAAACAATGTGAGCAAAAATGAGTTTAGTAATATATTAACGAGAAAAGAATTATGACAATTACAGGAAAAAATTTAATTGCGGGTGAATGGTCTGGCGATTCAACCAATGGTTTTTCAGCGATTAACGCCATTAAAAATGAAGTGATGAATGAGACATTCGCAGATGCAACTCCCGTAGAAATTGAACAAGCTATTGTGCGCGCAAATGGAGCCTTTATCTCTTATCAACAGGTTCCTGCTATTAAGCGAGCACAATTTTTACGTACCATTGGTGATGAAATTCTCGCGCTAGGCGATGAGTTAATTACCATGGCATGCGCCGAAACGGGTTTGCCTGAGATGCGTATTCAAGGAGAGCGAGGACGTACAATTGGTCAACTGGGATTATTTGCTAATTTATTAGAAAGTGGTGAATACCAAGGTATTTTTGATGAAGCAGATGCTGACCGTCAACCACTTCCTAAACCTGACACTCGTTTAGGGTATTTACCCTTAGGTGTTGTCGGCGTATTTGCTGCGAGTAATTTTCCTTTAGCATTTTCAACCGCGGGTGGTGATACGGCTTCTGCTTTAGCGGCTGGTTGTCCTGTCGTAATGAAAGCGCATGCTGCACACCCTGGTACTGCTGAATTAGTAGCGAAAGCTATTTCCTTGGCAATTAAAAAGTGTGAAATTGATGCCGGCGTTTTTTCGCTTATACAAGGTAAAAATTACGCAATTTCTAGTCAAATTGTAACTCACCCTTTAGTGAAAGCGGTAGGGTTTACTGGCTCTGAACGCGTTGGCATGATCTTACAAAAGCAAATCAATGATCGAGCTGAACCTATTCCATTTTATGGTGAATTAGGCAGTGTAAACCCTCAGTTCATTATGACGGGTAAATTAGCTCAAGACTCTGTTGGTATTGCACAAGCATTAGTGGCTTCTTTAAT
>JAQWHO010000062.1 GCA_029249355.1 Thalassotalea sp. | reverse complement strand
TATTGGCGCAGGAGCAGCTTCCGGTGGGATGATGGATGCATCTAATCTACTTAAACCATTACTTTCTTCAGGTAAGCTAAAGTGTGTTGGATCGACAACTTATCAAGAATATCAAAGTATTTTTGAGAAAGATCGTGCTTTAGCGCGTCGCTTCCAAAAAATTGACGTACTTGAACCAAGTGTTGCCGATACGACAAAAATATTGCAAGGGTTAAAGGACAAATACGAATCACATCATGGTATTCGTTACACTAATAAAGCACTTCATGCAGCAGCTAAGTTGTCAGCCAAATACATTAATGAACGTTTTTTGCCCGATAAAGCGATTGATGTAATTGATGAAGCAGGTGCTAAGCAGCAATTAGTCGCGGCATCAAAGCGTAAAAAAGTGATTAATGATAATGATATTGAAACTATTGTCGCTAAAATAGCACGCATTCCAGAAAAGTCGGTTTCTTCATCTGAAATTGACAGCTTAAAAACCTTAGATAGAAACTTAAAATTGGTTGTTTTTGGCCAAGACCATGCAATTGACGAACTAAGTTCAGTGATCAGGCTTTCTCGTGCAGGATTAGGTAATGAAGAAAAACCTATTGGTTCTTTCTTATTTGCTGGGCCTACTGGCGTTGGTAAAACTGAAGTCACTCAGCAACTCGCTAAAATATTAGGTGTTGAGTTACTAAGATATGATATGTCTGAGTATATGGAAAAACATGCCGTTAGTCGCCTTATTGGTGCTCCTCCTGGGTATGTAGGATACGAACAAGGGGGATTGTTGACTGATGCTGTTTTAAAACATCCTCATGCGGTTGTATTGCTTGATGAAATAGAAAAGGCTCACGAAGATGTTTATAACATTTTATTGCAGGTTATGGATCACGGTACTCTAACCGATAATAATGGCCGTAAAGCTGACTTTAGAAATATAACTTTAGTACTAACAACAAATGCCGGAGTTCTACAAACTACGCGTCAGTCTATTGGTTTTAAACAGCAAGATCATAGTGTTGATGCGATGGATGAAATTAATAAAGTTTTCTCTCCTGAGTTTAGAAACCGTTTAGACAATATTGTTTGGTTTAATCATTTATCAGATGAGGTCATTCATCAGGTTGTTGATAAATTTATCGTCGAGCTACAAGCACAACTCGATGAGAAGGGCGTTTCATTAGAATTAACCAGCGATGCGAAAAAATGGTTAGCTAATCATGGTTATGATAAAGCAATGGGCGCTCGACCTATGTCTCGCCTTATTCAAGAACACTTGAAGAAACCATTAGCGAATGAATTATTATTTGGTGGTTTAACGCATGGTGGTGTTGCCAAAGTGGGTGTTAAAAAAGGTAAACTTGTATTAAGTTATGAGTCTAAAAAGGAACTTGTTGAACACTAGTTCATTTTAAGTATTCTATATTTTTCAATAATGATGAAAAAGCCAATGACGATAAATTGTCATTGGCTTTTTATTTTATTTCTCAGGCATAAAAAAAGCTCTAAAAGAGCTTTTTAAAAGTAATTTTAATTTCTATTATCTTGCACGGAAAATAATGCGGCCTTTAGATAAATCGTAAGGTGTTAATTCAACAGTTACTTTATCGCCCGTTAAAATACGAATGTAGTTTTTACGCATTTTTCCTGAGATATGAGCCGTTACAACGTGTCCATTTTCTAATTCAACACGAAACATAGTATTTGGTAAAGTATCTAAAACCGTACCTTGCATTTCAATATTTTCTTCTTTCGCCATTGGGCGTTAAACCTCTAAATTGTGCGTTAATAAAAAGCTGCGCAGATAATGCCCAAATCATCAGCTAAAGTAAAGCTATAGTGCTATTTATTCTTATTTATTGTTATTTATTGACTGTTATCCAGCTATTTTCTTTCAAAAGTTGGTGAGGGTAATAACGATTTTTATAATTCATCTTTTGGCAATCATCTATTTGATAACCTAAATAAAGAAACTCCTTGCCCAATTTCTTGGCTAAAAGTATTTGCTGAATAATTGAGAAAGTACCTATACCACTTTTTCTATAGTCGGGGTGGTAAAACGTATAAACTGCAGATAAAGCATCATTGAGTGCATCGGTTACTGCTACATTAATGAGTGTTTCCTCATGCCATACTTCTAAAAATACTTGTTTGGTTAACTCACCGCTTAAAAAACTTTGATATTGGGTATGGTTGGCCGGAAACATTGCTCCATCTTTGTGTACTTCATTAATGTAACGTTCATATAACGGATAATAATTATCTTGGAGTTCACTGTTTACTTTAATGATGAATTGATGGTTTTTCTTTAGGAGGCGTTTTTGACTTTTAGTCGGCCTATATTCATTTATGAGTACTCTTAGTGATTGGCAAGCACTACAATTAATACAGTGAGGACGATATATTTGATCGCCGCTGCGTCGAAAACCTTGCGACATTAACCAGCCATAATGTTCAGAGTCTTGCAGTCGTTGGTCAACTGCAATTAACAACCGCTCTTGCTGATCCGGTAAATAATTGCAAGGGAACGTTTGACTGATGCCTAATTGATAACTTTTATTCATTATTTAAGTATAGTTGACGTGATAGCCAAAAATCACTTGGCAGCTTTGTTTTAAGAGAATATTGTTTTAGCGCGACAAATTTATCGCGTGAGATCTCAATACAGCCCATATCAGCTAAAAATGGATTCAGCATTTGGCAATCCAAAAATTCAATGTTTTGACTCTTTAACAAGTCTACTAGGTACACTAAAGCTGTTTTTGACGCATTACTTTGTTTATAAAACATCGATTCGCCAGAAAAATAGCCATTAATCGCAACACCATATAATCCGCCCACTAATTCATTTTCTGACCATACTTCGATGGAATGCGCTAAGCCTTGTTGATGCAGTGTTTTATAGGCTTCAATCATTTCATCGACTATCCATGTGCCTTCTTTTCGAAAAGGCGCATCGGCACAAAGATCAATAACCTCATCAAAAGCGCTATTTAACGTTACATTAAAATTTTGTTTTTTAAGATGTTTTCTTAGTGTTTTATTTATTTTTATTTGATCGCAATAAATAACGGCTCGAGGATGTGGGCTCCACCACATAATGGCTTCACCTTCACTAAACCAAGGTAATATTCCCAAAGCATAAGCTTGAGTCAATCGTTTAGCGGATAAATCACCACCAAAGGCAAGTAATCCATTAGGATCATTAAGGGCGTTTTTA
>JAQWHO010000061.1 GCA_029249355.1 Thalassotalea sp. | reverse complement strand
GACTTTTATCGCCTTTGCAGTTGATTACAGTTCTACGCCTTATTACTTATTATCAAATATTAATTAGCCGTATCGACGGAATATAATGATTTGACCATATTAAAATCAGCCATATTATTTCAAATTTTACATGATTAAATTTTGATGGCGTTCAATTATCAAGAGTATTCTCCTCTTGCTCAGAATCAGGTTATAATATCAATAATCTAAACGGTTAATTTTGAAGAAGAATTATGAAAGCAGGCATTATAGGTGCAATGGAACCAGAAGTTGCAATTTTAAAAGAACAATTAGTTGATGCGAAAACCACTGAAGTAGGAGGTTATACTTTTTACCAAGGACAACTAGCCGGCAATGAAGTGGTTATTGTGCAATCAGGTATTGGCAAAGTCGCTGCAGCTCTGGCTACCGCTTTTTTAATTAGTGAGTTTCAGCCTGATTATATTGTAAACACAGGTTCAGCAGGCGGTTTTGAACAATCATTAAAAGTGGGCGATATTGTCATCAGTTCAGAAGTAAGGTATCACGATGTTGACGTAACAGCTTTTGGTTATGAAATAGGCCAACTTCCAGCAAACCCAGCTGCTTATATACCTCACCCAATGTTAGTTGATGCCGCAAAATCAGGCATTGCACAATTAAGCAATATTCAAACGTTAGTTGGATTGATCACCACAGGTGACACTTTTATGACTAAAGATGACGATATTGCCAAAGCTCGGAAAAACTTCCCCACTATGGCTGCTGTTGAAATGGAAGGGGCGGCAATTGCTCAAACCTGTCATCAATTAAAAACCCCTTTCGTTGTTATCCGTTCAATGTCTGATATTGCAGGAAAAGAGTCACCAACATCATTTGAAGCTTATTTAGAAACTGCTTCAGTCAATTCATCACAATTGGTGTTGAATATGTTGGACAGTTTGCAAAATAAAGTTTTGTCATAGTAAATCTGTCGAAATATATAGACACCAATGATTGAAATTTACAACGCCCTCCACCTAATAGCACAAAATATAGTTGTGTTATTAGGCGTAGTATTATTCAAAGTCGTCTTCAATAAAGTATCTCCTTCATTTACTCAGCAGCCCACATTCACTTTTTATCGCTTTTATTGTCAGCAGCTTGCCACCAAAGTTAATAAAGAAAAAAACAGTCATTCTCAACGTAAAATAGCTGGTTTTATCGCGACAATAATCACCATCGCGCCGTTAGTGATTATCGTTTGGTTGTTTGAAGAATTTATTGCGGTACCTATTATCTGGCAAGCTATTCTATTGTTTGCTGCGCTGGGGACATTTAATTTAAACGGTGTCAGCAAAGAAGTGGCAAAAAATCTGGCTTCTCAAGATAAGTACCAAGCCAAAACATATATTGCTCCTTGGTTATCGAGAGATAGTGATCAACTATCTCCAATAGGCATCAGTAAAGCATGTATAGAAATGCTTGTTTTAAGAAAGTTTCAACAACAGTTTACGATAGGCTGTTTTTTTATATTTATCGGTCCTTTGGCTGCTTTATCATTTCGCTTGCTTTTAGAGACCCATTACAGCTGGAATATTAAACATCACCAATTTAACTATTTTGGTCGATTCATCAACAAAGCAGTTAACCTTTTACAATGGTTACCTAGTCGTCTCTTTTTATTACTGCTAATTTTCACCTCTATGAATCAACCTATTTTATTATTTTGGCGCTTGGTAAAAGGACTGTTCTTTAACGCCAACAACAGTATTATCGTCGCTTATGTCGCTTACATATTGGGTATAAGGTTAGGTGGTGTTGCTATGTACAGTAAAAACAAAGTACGTCGTTTATCGTTTAACGAGCAAGGGCAACAACCGCAAGCGAAAGACATTATTGCTGCGATAAAACAATTAAATTTAGTCATGCTTTTAGCTTGTGGGATATTAATTTCAATCGTCACTGTTATTGCTATACTCGTAAATACATAAAAAACTAAACAAATAATTAAAAATACTAAAAGGATTACGCTAATGAAATCTCTGTTCTTTTTTTCCGTTTTTGGAATAATTACCTGTTTACCATTTGTTACCCAGGCGAGCGATATAAGTAAAATTTCACAACAACAATTATTAAGTTTACAACATGCAGCAAAAGCCCCTGAGTTTATCGTGCTTGATGTGCGCAGTGATGAAGAGTTTAAAGCCGGACATATCAAAGGCGCATTAAATATTAGTCACGATGCCATAGAACAACATTTATCAACACTATCTGAATATAAAGATAAAACCGTTATTGTTCATTGTCGTTCTGGGCGCAGAGCACAAGCAGCAGAAGCGATACTTCAATCAAACGGTTTTACTCAACTTAAGCACTTAGAAGGCGACTATAACGCCTGGGTTGCCGCTGATTTGCCACTGATAAAAGCAAAATAAATGTTTGAGCTGCTACGCTGGTTAGATTTATTTGGTGTCATTGTTTTTGCGCTTTCGGGCGCTTTAATGGCAGGTAGATATAAACTTGACCCTTTTGGCGTAGTCGTTTTAGCTGCAGTAACAGCTGTCGGTGGCGGAACAATTCGAGATGTAATTCTTGGAACTACGGTATTTTGGGTGGCTGATCCCATCTATTTATTCGTTATTTTATTGACGGCTATTTTAACAATTATTCTGATCCGTCGACCTAAACGCATTCCCAAACGATTTTTATTAATTGCTGATGCGTTTGGTTTAGCATTATTTGCCGTTTTAGGTACGCAAAAATCTTTAGATTTAGGCGCACCTATTCCTGTAGCTATTGTGATGGGAACCATTACAGGTGTTGCAGGTGGGATGATAAGAGATGTGTTATGTAACGTAATTCCGATGATTTTAAGGCAAGAAGTTTATGCCTTAGCGGCCATGTTAGGGGGGTGTTTATTTGTGATTTTTCATGAATTTGGTTTATCTGATAATGTCGCAACTATTTGTGCCATTGTTGGCGCATTAAAGTTAAGGCTAGCGGCAATATATTGGCAAGTATCACTACCGGCCTTTCATATATCAGAAAAAGAAGAATAAACGTCCAACCTTCAAATGGTCTTTATTGATTAAGCTTCAATACCCCAGCCATCGTTATAGCCTTTAAATTTTGCAGCAATTTGTTCAAACTGAGCTTCTTGGGCCACTATAGCATCGTAATCAGGTAACATTTTCACGGTACAATCTAAATCCCAAACATTTGGTGTTTCATCAGGATGAATGCTTAATACAATATCGGGTGCTTTTTCTTTTAACAATTCAGCCATTGCTTCGGCCTGTTCTTTTTGTTCGAACAATTGGAAAAATACAACATTATGGAGGATGGTTAAATCGATTCCCGCAGCTTGCATCTCTGCTAAAACTTGGCCGGTATCATCGTTTGGAAAAGTCATAAATAATCACCTAATTAAATTCAACGCCATTATAAACAGCAATCTAAAAGTTTGATAGCTTAGACACTAATTTCTTGGCGCAAGTGAGCAAAAATTATCAAAGCAAACCGCTTTACTTTCTTGAATAGAATTATCACAACGTCCAATGGTGGTTTCATCTTTAACGGCCTTTTTCAACTGCGCTTCACCGATTAGATTCACAGCAACGGTACACGTTAAATCAACAAAATCAATTGATACAACTGAGCATTGTTCATCGGAAACACAGGTTAAGTTATTAGTAACAATAGCTAAATTAGTGGACTCTTTACGTTGATTACTACCGAGATTAGCATTAGATATTAAAGTGGTTACTACATTTTCATCGTGATTTGATTTTTTTTGCTGACGCTTTGTCTTCTCAAGCTTTCGATTATATGACTCATGCTGCTTTTCATTATCATTAAGCAGCACGCCAAATCCTAAAAGAATTATTAAGAAAATAGACAGCACAAATAAAGATACTGTTAGCCACTTAATCATTCAACAGTGTCTCCCATAAAGCTAAGACAAATCCAACGGAATTGTTTTCATCATATAAGCTATAGCCTGCTGAATTTTTTCTTGCACTTCTTGACTATTATCTTTGGGTTTGATTTTAAGCGGATACACACTTCGCCACACTGAACGTTTATCTTTTTGGTCGACGACATCAAGCACTAAACTTCCGGGTAACAATTGCCATGATTTTTTATCATTCACCGCTAAACCAGAATGCAAGCAAGGGTCACAATACTTCACCCCTTGATTATATTTTTTAAAATCGGCAATACTTTGAATTAAATGATAACCAATAATAACATCGGCTTTTTCATTTGATTGGTATGTAAGCCCTTTATTATCAAAACCTTGCTCAATAGCTATTTCAATATTATTCCTGATCCCATAACTTATATTTTGAGATTCCCCAAAAGTTGAATTTCGTGGATAGGTGCTATAACTTTCAATGGTTGAAAAATCAAAATTACTTTTAAATTTTGCTGTTGCTGGAAGTTGACTTGAACAGCCAAAAAGGAAGAGTACACTTAAGCAAACGGCGACAAACTCTATTTTTATCTTCAAGGCTTTAACCACAATACTTTAATCACAATATGGTGCTCTTAATTACTTTAATGTGATTTAGCCTACCCTAGTCATTGAATATTTCAACTGTTTAAAGGTTTAGTCAGTGATATTAGATTGAGAATTTACCACGTTTATAAAATAGTAAACAAAAAGACTAGCGAATTTTTATATCTGAGGATGTATCAATACTACCATCACAACTAATGGCAGTGGTGTTCTCATCGAGTAGCATTATCGCCACATTTCCACTTGAAGAACAACGAATAAAGGCTAATTCATAGCCGTACTTTGCTAGGCTACTTGCCGAAAATTTTTGTGCTAATGTTAAATTAGACCATAACTCATCAAAGTTATTCTGGTGAGTTCGCCTTTCTATTAACGGATCCCTCAGGCTATTTTCTTCCATCAAATAATACTCTCCAAAAAATAACACTTAACTCAATACTTTATTTAATACTGATACACAAAGCATATTACATTCCAGTTTTACGATTAGATGAAACTTCAACAAGTTATAGTATTTTTCAAACAAACTTGAATTTCAATTGTAAAGTTTTTAGACGGTCTCTTAATAAAACTCGCAGAAGTAACCAATAAAAAAGCCAATCAAAAAGATTGGCTTTACCTATAAAATTATTAATTAAATTCATCGAAAATAAATCAATTAACACTTAGCATTTTTTGGTTTTACTTCGTTGTCACTCGAGCGAATTTACGCTTACCGACTTGATAAACAGCCGTTGTGCCGGCAGTAATCATCACTTTATTATCTGCTACTTTATTGCCATCAATTTTTGCTGCGCCTTGTTTAATCATGCGCATCGCTTCTGATGTGCTCGCCACTAATCCGGCTTCTTTTAGTAAATTAGCGATAGCTATTTCACCATTTTCAGTGGTAATAGTAGGTTCAGGCATTTCATCAGGCATAGCACCTTTTTGAAAACGATTAATAAATTCTTGATGTGCCGCTTGTGCTGCATCTTCATCATGAAAACGTGCAATTAATTCCTTCGCTAAATCAATTTTAACGTCACGCGGGTTAGCACCATTAGCAATTTTATCTTTATAGCCATCAATTTCTTCAATAGGCTTAAAGCTCAATAACTCATAATAACGCCACATTAAATCATCTGAGATTGACATGATTTTGCCAAACATATCTGTCGGGCTATCAGTAATACCAATGTAGTTATTTAATGATTTAGACATTTTTTGCACGCCGTCTAAACCTTCTAATAAAGGCATCATCAAAACAGTTTGAGGACGTTGACCTTCAGACTTTTGCAGCTCACGTCCCATCAATAAATTAAATTTTTGATCCGTTCCGCCTAATTCAACATCAGATTCAAGCGCGACAGAGTCCCAACCTTGTACTAGTGGGTACATAAATTCATGAATCGCTATCGCTTGTCCGCCAGCATAACGTTTTTTAAAATCATCACGTTCCATCATACGAGCCACTGTTTGGCGTGATGCCAATTTCAGCATTCCGGCTGCGCCAAGCTTTTCCATCCATGTTGAGTTAAATTCAACGCGGGTTTTTGCTGGGTCTAAAATTTTAAAGACTTGTTCTTTATATGTTTCTGCATTTGCGAGAACATCTTCTTTCGTTAATGGTTTTCGCGTCACATTTTTACCGGTTGGATCACCAATCATCCCGGTGAAATCACCAATAAGGAAAATCACTTCGTGACCTAATTGCTGAAATTGACGTAATTTGTTAATTAATACCGTATGGCCTAAATGTAAATCAGGTGCTGTGGGATCAAAACCCGCCTTAATTTTAAGCGGCTTTCCTTTCTTTAATTTTTCTAATAATTCATCTTCCAGCAAAATTTCTTCGGCGCCGCGTTTTATTTCTGCAAACGCTAGGCTGACATCAGACATCAATTTAACTCCAATAACAGGGATAATTTAAACAATAATGGCCGAATTCTACTGTAAATTCATAGCCTGTGGAACGCCAAAGATTGTTTCATTGCATATTATTTTGTTATAGTAAACGACAGATGTCGTATTAAAGTTAGTCGCATAGGTAGTAACTTTTTGAATAATATAAAGAAATTATATATAGAATTGCCCAAACAACATAGAATTTTTATATCTGTTGTTAGCGTATTATTACTATTATTAGTTATTTTCCCTTCAGAAAAAGCAACGGCTAGCCGTCAATCAGAACAATCTTCGCTGAAAATTGGCCAACGCTATGAACTATCAGTTCCTGAGCAATCAATTACCGCTTTACAAGTTCAAGAGCCTACTACTCAAACAAATGAAGTTTTATCCGAACAAGAACAGCTATCATGGCAAACCGCCAAGGTAAAAAGTGGCGATTCATTAGCAAAAATATTTAAACGTTTAGGTTATAACGCCCGCACAACACATGATGTTAGTAGTGCAAAAGGTGATGACAGTAAGCTATTAAAAAAATTAAACGTTGGCGATACGCTTCGAATCGGTAAAGATTCAGCCGGAAAACTAGCCGCGTTAGAATACCCACTTTCAAAAACAGACACCTTATTTGTGACGCTCATCAACGGTCAATACCAATCTTTTAAAGAAACTAAAACAGTGGAAATTAGAGAAAGTATTGCTCATGGCGTGATCAAATCTAGCTTTTGGAATGCCGGTATTGCTGCAGGTTTAGATGATGGACAAATCATTAATTTAGCGAATGTTTTTGGTTGGGATATTGATTTTGCCATTGATATTCGCAAAGGCGATAGCTTCCACGTAGTGTATGAAAACCAATACGTAGATGGTGAATTCATTGGCACGGGTAAAATATTAGCCGCAGAATTCATTAACCAAGACGAGCCTTTTCAAGCAATACGTTTCACCGATGGGGAATATTATAGCCCCGACGGTAAAAGCATGAGAAAAGCTTTTTTACGCGCGCCTGTAAGCTTTAAATATATAAGTTCAAACTTTAAACCGAAACGTTTTCACCCTGTACAAAAGCGTTGGAAAGCCCACCGTGGAACTGATTACGCAGCCAAAACTGGCACGCCTGTAGTTGCAGCTGGTAACGGAAAAGTAGTTCGAGCAACTTACGATAAATATAATGGCCATCATGTTTTCATTCAGCATGGTAACGGAATAGAAACTAAATACATTCATTTTTCAAAGCGAGCAGTGAAAAAAGGTCAGCGCGTTAAGCAAGGGCAAGTCATTGGTTATGTTGGCTCTACAGGTTTAGCTGCAGGTCCGCATTTACATTATGAATTTTTACTTAATGGCGTACATAGAAATCCACGTACGGTAAAATTACCAGACGCTAAACCGATTAATAAAAAATATCGTCAAGCATTTGCATCAATAGCGAGCCAACGTTTAACCGAGTTATCTGGTTCAAAGCTTGCTTTAAATACTTTGCAAAATGGTCATAATCAAGCGCCATAATGACTAAGAAAAGCTACTATATTGGTATTATGTCTGGCACAAGTGCTGACGGTGTAGACATTGCATTAGTGGATTTTTCATCTGAAAAAGTACAATTAAAAGCGCATTTATATCAAGCTTACGACGATAATCTTCACCAAAAAATAACCTCTTTATATTCACCTGATCAAAATGAAATAGATCGGATGGGCAGTTTAAGCGTTGAACTAGCACACTTCTTTTCTCAAGCTATTCAACAATTACTAACACAAGAGAGTCTTACTTCAGAGGATATTTCCGCTATTGGTTGTCATGGACAAACGATTCGACATCGTCCATTACAAACTAAAGAGATCCCCCATCCTTTCACTTTGCAAATAGGCTGTAATCAAACATTAGCGTGTTTGACCAATATCAAAATTATTAGTGATTTTCGAACGAAAGATATTGCCTTAGGTGGTCAAGGAGCACCACTGGTTCCAGCTTTTCATCAATATTTATTTGCACAGCGCCAGCAAGACACCTTTATTGTGAATATGGGTGGCATTGCCAATATAACGTTTTTACCTCAGCATGATGATAAAGCAGTGATCGGTTTTGATACTGGTCCAGCCAACGCCTTGTTAGATGAATGGTGCTTTAAGCACACAGGAAAGCGTTATGATGAAAACGGTCACTGGGCATCTCAAGGAGCGATCAATCATGCGTTACTATCAACACTATTAGCTGACCAATACTTTTTATTACCTGCGCCTAAGAGTACAGGTAGAGAGTATTTTAATCTTGCTTGGTTAACGTCATATTTAACTGAATTTTCAATAGAGCCTGATGATGTTCAAGCAACATTAGCCGCATTAACCGCTTATTCTATTGCGCAAGAAATAAACAAACTATCCCCGAAGAGCTTCGTATATTTATGCGGTGGCGGAATTGAGAATAATCATTGTTATAAGCTTTTAAAACATAAACTTAATGGTCATAGTGTTAGTTCTATTAATTCATTAAACCTGAATAATAACGCGTTTGAAGCAACCGCTTTTGCTTGGCTCGCATTCGCATATGACAAAAAAATCTATGGAAATATACCAACGGTGACGGGGGCTAGCAAGAAAACCATTCTGGGTATTAAGTTTTATCCATAAACCCCTCTAGATTTCAAAATGTTTCTCCCTATAATGGATCGCTCGCTGTAGAAAAAGCACACGCAGCCTGATTAGATATTGAACTATTTAAAAGAATAAGTATCTAACAAGTTGTGCTGTATGTATTAGCATATTTAGGAGGAACTATGGAGTTTAACGATATTCATATTGGCATGAAATGCGGAAGTATCAAAGGCAGTGGCACCGTTACATGGATAGATGGTTCAACCAAAACAATTTACATGGCAAACACAACTGACAACAACAGTTTTGAAGTAGACTTTGATGAAATCATCGAAGATCCACAAGTTCATAATCGTGAAGATACCTATTACTAATCTTTCTTCTCACGAATAATTATCTATGTATTAATGAATTAAAAACCTCTTTTAAAAGAGGTTTTTTGCTTTTTATAAACGATCAATTAATTGTAAGTATTAAAGAATTTACAAAAAGTAAAAACATATAACATAATAATTTCTTGCGTTTATTATAATTATGCTAAGTTATAAAAATACTTCTCTTAAATTACTTTAATCATGCTAAAAAACAGCCTCTTTTTCCCTTTATTATTAATATCAACTACAACTTTGGCTCAAACTGAGCGTTCAACAGATTGGATGCCAGATAACAGCTTTACGCAAGGTGTTGAAGGGCCAGCGGTCGACTCGAATGGTAACCTTTTCGCGGTAAATTACTCCAAAGAAGGAACAATTGGTAAGATAACAAATAGCAACAAAGCCGAAATATATTTAACTTTGCCAAATGGATCTGTCGGTAACGGCATTCGCTTTGATCAACAAGGTAATATGTATATTGCTGATTACGTTAACCATAATGTATTAATTGTTGACCCTGTATCAAAAAGCGTCAGTGTTTTTTCTCATAATGATAAAATGAATCAACCCAATGATATTGCCATTATGAATAACGGTATTTTATTCGCGAGTGATCCTAATTGGTCAGATAGTTCAGGCAATCTTTGGCGGATAAATGCTGACGGTTCAAATACACTTATCGAAGCAAAAATGGGCACAACTAATGGTGTGGAAGTTAGTCCTGATAATAAAACGTTATACGTGAATGAAAGTGTGCAACGCAATATTTGGCGATATTCTCTCGATGAAAAAGGAAATATTCAAGATAAAGTCCTTTTTTATAAATTTGAAGATCATGGGATGGATGGCATGCGTACCGATAAAGCAGGTAATTTATATGTGGCTCGATATGGCGCAGGCGTTGTTGCTGTACTTTCTCCACAAGGCAAACTGATTAAAACAATTAAGCTAAAGGGTAAGCACCCTACTAATATCGCATTTGGTGGAAAAGAAGGTAAACAACTTTTTATTACTATGCAAAAGCGCGGTGCTATCGAAACCTTCAAAAATGATATCGCGGGAAGAAACTTTCCTTAGTTTTCATTTATTAGTGACAATAAAAAACCAGCATTATTGCTGGTTTTTTAATTTAATAACTGTATTTAATTTATCAGAAATTAAAAAGGTTTCCCGTATATTTCACATGAAACTTTTCTGGGTGGGTCACAAAAGAACCAATAAAAACAACATCTTAAATCATACTAAACACAAAAACACAACAAAAGTAATTATAAACGTAAAGTTAACTATCTATTTAATGTACATCCACAATACTATCTTTACATTTTAAAAGCACTTCTCAAAACAGCACACAATTAACAGTCATTTCGCCACTTAGTGTCTTCAAGTGCTGGCTTGTCCAAACCCATTACCTTCAAATCACTCACTGAATAGTGAAGTGATTT
>JAQWHO010000060.1 GCA_029249355.1 Thalassotalea sp. | reverse complement strand
CGGCGGATGATAATCAAACAGCCGTTACTATTCATGTTGTGCAGGGTGAGCGTAAGCAAGCTGCAGCGAACAAATCTTTAGGCCAGTTCAACCTTGAAGGTATTGATGCAGCACCACGTGGTACGCCACAAATCGAAGTAACTTTCGATATTGATGCTGATGGTATTTTGCATGTAACGGCTAAAGACAAGAACACAGGTAAAGAGCAAAAAATTACCATTAAGGCTTCTTCTGGTTTATCTGATGATGAAGTAGAGCAAATGGTACGTGACGCAGAAGCAAATGCTGATGAAGATGCGAAGTTTGAAGAATTAGTGCAAGCACGTAACCAAGCTGACGGTATGATTCACGCTACTCGCACTCAAATTACTGAAGCAGGTGATGATTTACCCGCTGAAGATAAAGAAAAGATTGAAGCAGCATTAGCTGAACTTGAAACAGCCCTTAAAGGCGATGATAAAGCAGATATTGAAGCTAAATCTCAAGCAGTAATCGAAGCATCAGCTAAGTTAATGGAAATTGCTCAAGCGAAAGCTCAAGCACAAGGTGGCGCTCCAGAAGGTTCTGCTCCTGAAGATGGCGCAGATTCAGCTGATGATGTTGTTGATGCTGAGTTTGAAGAGGTTAAAGACGACAAATAAGTCGGCTGAAAAGCTTATCGCTAGTTAGACCCATTACTGCGTTGGAAGTACTCACTTGGTAAACCAAGCACCGTGCTTCCGTCTTGTACTGAAACTAACTAGCTTAAAGCTTTACAACCTTAGTTCATCAAGGTTGATAAAATATTAAAGCGTCGATAGTTATCGGCGCTTTATTATGTTTTAGTACTGAATTTTAACGTATTCATTTTATTAGTTATTTATAATTTTACTTAAAAAATAATTAATAAAATTGATATCAATACATGTGAAGTAAAGAGAATTATGTCAAAACGCGATTATTATGAAACGCTTGAAGTTGCCAAAGATGCAGGTGAGCGAGAAATTAAAAAAGCTTATAAACGTTTAGCAATGAAATATCACCCTGATCGTACTCAAGGTGATAAAGCGAAAGAAGAAACGTTTAAAGAAATCAAAGAAGCTTATGAAATTTTAAATGATGATCAAAAGCGTGCCGCTTATGATCAATATGGTCATGCAGCCTTTGAACAAGGTGGTCACGGTGGTGGCGGTTTTGGCGGCGGGCAAGACTTTGGTGATGCATTTGGCGATATTTTCGGTGATATTTTTGGTGGCGGTCGTCGTGGCGGTGGTGGTCAATCTCGTCAACGTCGTGGTAGCGATTTACGTTATAACCTTGAAATGTCATTGGAAGATGCAGTTAAAGGTAAATCAGTCGAAATAAAAGTGCCTACTTATGTTAGCTGTGATCCATGTGATGGTTCTGGTGCTAAAAAGGGTACGAGTGCTAAAACGTGTGCTACCTGTCATGGCCATGGTCAAGTTCAAATGCGACAGGGCTTATTTGCCGTACAACAAACGTGTCCAACATGTTCTGGTAAAGGTAAAGTTATTAGTGACCCTTGTACTTCTTGTCGTGGCCAAGGTCGTGTAGAGAAAACTAAAACCCTTAATGCTAAAGTGCCTGCAGGTGTTGATACCGGCGATCGTATTCGCCTATCTGGTGAAGGTGAAGCAGGTGAACATGGTGCACCAGCGGGCGATCTTTACGTTCAGGTGCATGTGAAAGATCATCACATTTTTGTCCGTGAAGAAAATAACTTATTTTGTGAAGTGCCAATTAGTTTTACCACTGCAGCATTGGGCGGAGAAATTGAAGTACCTACGCTTGGCGGTAAAGTAAAACTTAAAATACCTAAAGAAACACAAACAGGTAAAATGTTCCGGTTAAGAGGCAAGGGCGTTAAATCAGTAAGAAGCCATGCTACTGGTGATTTAATGTGTAAAGCCGTGTTAGAAACACCAGTGAATTTATCGGGTGATCAAGCTGATTTACTCCGCCAATTAGAAGAAAAAATGGGTAAAAATCAAACAAAGCATAATCCTAAAGAAACGGGTTTTTTTGATAGTGTAAAAAACTTTTTTGATGATTTAAAAAGCTAAGTCATCACTAAATTGTTGAATATTAAAGCCATATAAAATTTATTTTCTATGGCTTTTTTTAGCCCTAAAAATTGATCTATACTCAATGCTGTACTGTTCATTATCTTTCAAAAGTTTGCACATATGCGGTGGGACTTTGAGAGGCTTAATCTAAATTATTAATCTCAAATATAAGTGTTATTCATGCAAAAAATCATTTTTCTTTTCGTTATTTTTATCCTTTCTCCTTTTTCAATTGCTGAAGAAGAGGTTGAATTACCGCCGTTAGATCCCGCTTATGTTGGAGTTCATGGCATGGCTCTTTTTAGTAAGTCATCAAGTATCTACGCTTCTCATCTCCCTTTATACATGAAACCGCATGACGTGCAGTTAATTTACAAAATAGAAAATAAAGATTTAGCATTATTGCAAATGGTTAGAGATGGCGACTTAGTGACTATCAAGCCTAAGCCATTTAACTTACAGCGTTTAATGCGTGGCGAAAAAATGGTGTTAAAAGCTGATGTTTATTCAGGACATTTTGAACGAGGGGGTATGCTAGTATATGAAGATATTCCTATAACGTTTGCCAAGTTATTATATGTTCGAAAAATGGATGATTTAAAAGATTCTTCACGAATGCATGAATATGATGCGATAGATTTAAATAAGAATTACAAAATTTATGTCCACAAAATTCAAAAAGCGCCAAGCTTTGATCATATTCTTTATGTTGATGTTGAAGCCGGTTGCTTAGGCCGTTTTAATGCCAGTTCAGCAGTACCTAAAGAAAATGAATTACTTTATAAGTTTGTAAATTGTGGCACCATGACGCCTTTATATTATGAAACACAAGATTTTTCTAAACCATAAATGCGATAATACGTTCTCTATAAATGATTTTATTTACTACACTTAACCTTATGATATTTTTTAGGTTAACAGGATAATAATTTTTGCTTCGATATTTGCTTTTTTGTATTAGTTTACTGACATTTTGGGTGAAAGCAGACGAACAGCTTTTATTTGTTGTCAATGCTCCTGGTTCGCCTCCGTATTTATTTTACGATAATAGTCAAAATAAATATGTGGGTGTAATTCCTGATGCTGTAGAAGGGATAAAACCTTTTAACATTCGATATATCGCTAACAGCCGGCAAAGAAGTGAAGAGCAAATTTATTCGAACCAAGCTGATATGATCATGCTAAGTAAGGCGTGGTTAAAGCACCCTGAAAAAGTGATCGCCTCAATTCCTATACATCAACATCGTAGCTTTTTATATCGCGCTAATAAATTCCCTGAGAACTTTTCACTCGTTCATTCTGACAAAAGTGAGTTAGTGTGCACCAGAAAAGGATATTTATATCCAAAATTAGCCACTTATTTTAACAGTAAAAGACTCTTGCGAGTGGATAGCTCCAATCACCTATCTATGATGAAAATGCTCATTAAAAATCGATGCGATTATACGGTGATGAACGAGTTTAATGCCCAAAATGTCATGCAATCGCCAGCGTTTGAAAATGAAAAAATTTATCGCTCAGAGTCACCTATAAGTACGGTTCCCCTGAATATAATATTACGAAAAAAACTCACTCGAGAAAAACTCATATTGGATGAACATATTCGGCAATTACAAGAAAGTGGCGAGCTCAAACGTATTATGAATAAATACACTCAAATTCAGCCCTAAAATTTTTAAAAATCGATATATAGTTATTTTTAATTAATCATCTTCAAAATTCGGTAAAACACCACTGCGGCTATGCTCGAAAATTAATGACGTTTCAACGGTCGTTACAGCATCTCTAGAAGTAATAGCGTTAAAAACGAATTGACGTAAGTGTTCACTATCTTTAACTGACATATGGATAAAATAATCATAACTCCCACCCATATGATACAAACTTACTATTTCAGGTAACTTTAATAAATCATTTCGTAGTTCATTGACGATTTCTTCAGAGTAAGGTTGTAGACGAATAGCAGCAATGGCTTCAATATTTCCGCCAATACTTTTAAAATTAATATCAACAAAGGCGCCTTTGATAATACCATTGCTTTTCATGCGTTTTACACGTTCTAAACAGGTGGAAGGAGCTATGCCAATTTGTGAAGCTAATTCCTTATTGGTGATATCTGCATTCTTATAAAGAATTGTTAAAATTCGTAAATCGATATCATCTAATTTTTTCATTTATATAGTCTTTTTATTAAGTTATGTCTGTTTATTAATTGCATACTACACTTATTATTGTCTGAAAAACTAGTGTTAAACGATAATAAAGAGAATTAATTTCGATTAAACCATTACATTCCGAATTTATTACGTAGAGTAATAAATTCAACATTTGATTGATGTATAATGTTTCAGAAAGATAATGATAACTTTTTTCATTTGTGACATATTATGTCGCTAAGTGCATTTATATTATTGAGGGTATATGCCAATTAAATCAATTCAAGACTTTTTAAAATTAGAAGCGGCTAGCGGAATTATTCTGATGTTCACCGCAGTATTGGCGATGATCATTGCAAATTCGCCATGGTCAGTTTATTACGACATGTTACTGAATATTCCTGTTGTAATCGCAGTCGGTTCTTTTGAAATAGCAAAGCCATTATTACTGTGGATTAATGATGGCCTAATGGCATTGTTTTTCTTTTTAGTAGGCTTAGAGCTTAAACGAGAATTTTTAGAAGGTGATTTATCTCAGCCAGGGCAAATCACTTTGCCAGCGATCGGTGCGATAGGAGGGATGTTGGTGCCAGCACTTTGCTATGCTGCGCTTAATTATGATGATCCTGTGGCGTTAAATGGTTGGGCAATTCCTACGGCTACAGATATTGCTTTTGCGTTAGGTATATTAGCTGTTATTGGTTCGAAAGTGCCTTTGCAATTAAAAGTGTTTTTAACTTCCTTAGCAATCTTTGATGACTTAGGTGCCATTATTGTTATCGCATTTTTCTATACAGATCAATTGTCTGTGTTATCTCTAAGCATTTCTGCGGTTATGCTAGCGCTTTTATTCTTACTAAATCGTAAAGGGATTACTGATACAGCCCCTTATATTTTTATTGGTATTGTTTTATGGGTTGCCGTTTTAAAATCAGGTGTTCATGCAACTTTAGCAGGTGTTGTTTTAGCACTCTTTATTCCTATTAAAGGAAAAGTAGGTGAACCTTCACCGTTAAAATCACTTGAGCATAATTTACATTCATTAGTCGCATTTATTGTTTTACCTATTTTTGCTTTCTCCAATGCAGGTATTAACTTTACCGGAGTTGGGCTGGAGGAAGTTGTCTCACCTGTACCTTTAGGGATTATTTTAGGTTTAGTCATAGGTAAGCAAATTGGTGTCTTCGGTTTTTGTTTTGTTGCCATTAAGTTAGGGCTTGCTAAATTACCTGATAATGTGAACTGGACCTTACTTTACGGTGTCTCAATGCTTTGTGGTGTTGGCTTTACCATGAGTTTATTTGTTGGTTCATTAGCTTTTGAACAGAATTCAACGAGCCCTCTTTTTCAAGATCGTCTAGGCATTGTAGTTGGTTCTCTTATTTCTGGCATTAGTGGTTATTTATTGATAAATAGTGCTGTTAAGAAACTCCCTGATAAAGAGTAATTATAAAATTACATACCCAAAAATGGCGATGTTTTTTATCGTCATTTTTAGTTAAACTACGCCCAATTTTCTTAAACCAATTGTTGTATGCCACACGATTACCAAGATTTAATAAAGCTTTTTGAGCAATGCTTTGCTCAATCATATAACACACTGCTAGTAAAAGGTGGGGATGAACCTGTCTATTTACCTGCGAGTGAGCAATGTCGTCATCATCAAATTGTTTTTGCACATGGCTACTATGCGAGTGCCCTGCATGAAATAGCACATTGGTGTTTGGCTGGCGATTCACGTCGTCTTTTGGAAGATTTTGGCTATTGGTATCTTCCTGACGGACGAAATACAGAACAACAAAAAAGCTTTGAACAAGTTGAAATAAAACCTCAAGCGATTGAATGGGCTTTTTGTATCGCAACCAGAAAAAATTTTAATGTTTCGGCAGATAACTTAAATGGCGCAGATGCAGATACGGCTAATTTTAAAAACGATGTTTATCAACAAGTGAAGGAATACCTCAATGTTGGTTTTCCAGAAAGGGCTCAGCAGTTTATTGAAGCTTTAGCCGTTTTTTATCAAGTACCTTTACCGATAACATTAGAACAGTTTATGAGTGAAAAAGAGCTATATGAGTATATTTAAATTAGGTTTAATTATAAATCCTATTGCTGGTATTGGTGGCAGTGTTGCATTAAAAGGCAGTGACGGCGAAGGCATAGCCGAAAAAGCACGGTTATTGGGAGCTCAGGCTAAAGCCAATGACAGAGCCAAGCTCGCACTTGAAATTTTATTGCCATATCAAAATAGAATTGAAATTTATACTGCTAGCGGTTCAATGGGCGCAGAAACAGCACGTTCATTAGGCTTTAAAGTGAATGTTATTTATCAATCACCTTCTGTTGAAACGAGTGCTCAAGATACTGAAAATACTGTTTTAGCGTTGTTAGATCAGAATATTGATTTATTACTCTTTGCTGGCGGTGATGGTACTGCGCGTAATGTTTGTCAAATGGTCGGTGAAAAATTCCCTGTGTTAGGAGTGCCTGCGGGTTGTAAAATTCATTCAGGCGTTTATGCCGTTACGCCTAAAGCTGCAGGGCGTGTTGTCGAGTTGATGGTAACCAATCAATTGGTTACGTTAACGGAAGCCGATGTGATGGATATTGACGAATCACTCTTTCGCCAAGGTATTGTTAAAGCGAAACGATTTGGTGAGATGAAAGTGCCGTCTGAATTACGCTATATTCAAGCGGTTAAGTCAGGTGGTAAAGAGTCTGATGAATTAGTTTTGCAAGATATTGCCGCTGATGTCATTAACCAAATGGAAGATGAATTATTTATCATTGGCTCAGGCTCAACAACCGCGTTCTTAATGGAAGAATTAGCGCTTGAAAATACATTGTTAGGGGTTGATATTGTTCAGCATCAATCGTTAATTGCCAGTGATATTACTGAGCCACAGCTATGGCAATACCTCGAAGATAATACTGAAAATGGTGTTAAATTAGTTATTACGTTAATTGGTGGGCAAGGGCATATTTTCGGTCGAGGAAATCAGCAATTAAGCCCAAGAGTCATTAAAGCTATAGGTAAAGAAAATATTATTATTATTGCGACAAAAAGCAAACTCAGTGCGTTGCAATCAAGGCCACTCATTGCTGACACCGGTGATAGTGAACTTGATCAAATGCTTTCGGGGTTTATGACCGTAACCACCGGATATAATGATCAAGTGTTATACCCTGTAGCAAGCCCACAATAAGAAATAGACATTTTTATCAGTTATAAACGTATCAGTTATAAATTAAAACAGTAAAAAATTAAACAGGAAAAATAAGTGAAAGTTAAAAGTTTAGTTGAATTATATCAATATTTTGATGAGTTAGTTGAGCAAGAAGTTGACAGTGATGTCTTATTTTCCAGTAGTTATATTAGAGGATTTATTGCTTTAGTTTCTTCGCAGTTTGGCGATGAAAATCAACCTCTATCAGCTGAGCTAATTGAGTGCGTAAGTAAAGAGCTCAGCAATGCTAAAACTGAGCTCACTCCACAAGACAGCGCTATTGTGAATAACTATTGGTTAAGCCTGCAAAATAACTTACTTGATTAAAGTTATTTTACTCATTCAACTAACGTGGCAACAGCTTCATTAAGTTTCTTTAATATCTCCTGCGAGGTAATTTTTTGAGTCTCAGTATCAAAGTTATCGTAAAAACTTGGGATTGAAAGTGACGCTCTTACATCACCATCAAAATAAGGTGCTGAAGTGACTGCTGCGTTTAATACGGTTCCTCCTCCTCCAGGCCCCGGTGATGTTGATAATAAAATCATTGGCTTGTTTTGAAATAACTTTTGATTGATTCGAGAAGTCCAATCAAATAAATTTTTATAGGCCGCAGTATATGAACCGTTATGCTCAGCAAATGAAATAATAATGGCGTCTGCCTCACCTATTTTTTTATAAAAGGCTTTTGCTTCGTCAGGTTGACCTAAAATGGCTTCTTTATCTTGGCTAAATAACGGCATTTCGTAATCATTTATATCTAAAATATCAACGTCTGCATTTCCAATTAATGAAGCGGCGTAACTCGCTAATAATTTATTGATAGATTTTGAATTGCTGCTGGCAGCAAAGGCTAATAATTTCATATGGCTTAATTCCGTCTGTTGTTTTATAAACTGTCGCTAGTGTATATTAAACGTTAAATGTATTTAATATCACTTTCGTGGATAAACTATTTCCAAATGGCTGCTAATACTCAATTGTTCGATGGCATTGTTATTTTTACCCATGTGGTTAATTGTCGTGGTTTTTCTGCTGCGGCAGAGAAAACAGGACATTCCACATCATATATCAGTAAAGAAATAAACAAATTGGAAGCTCGATTAGGTGTTCGATTGTTAAACCGGACCACTCGTTCAATAAGTTTAACACCAGAAGGTGAGGTGTATTTTCAACAATGTCAGCAAATGGTTATTGATGCGGAAATAGCATTAGGCGAGTTAAATCAAAATCAAGAAACAATTAAAGGCGTGCTGAAAATAAGCTGTCCAGTGAGTTTTGGACTCAATTATTTACAACCGGTATTATCGAATTTTCTTAAGCAATATCCTTTAATGACGTTAGATATTGATTTTAATGATCGACAAGTCGATGTTGTGCAAGATGGTTTTGATTTAGTGATCAGAGCGACACAAAATTTAGAAGAGTCTAGCTTAATCTGTCGCAGAATATTTCAGTCAAAAGGCATCACGGTTGCGTCGCGAGAGTACTTAAAAAAGCATGGCCGTCCTACTAAACCTCAGCAATTGAAAGCACATCATTGTTTATGCTACAGCAACCTTCGCCAACCTCATAAATGGGTATATCACTCAGCAGATAATAAAATGATCACGGTTGATGTTAAATCAAAGTTGCTTTGCAATAGCGCACAGCTGGAATTAAAAATGGCGTTAGATGGTCATGGAATTGTGCGTTTACCTGCATTTGCGTTAGAAGATACAATTAAAAATAATCAACTAGAAGTTTTGTTTGAAAATTATCAAGAACCTGCGATTGATGTATTTGTGGTGTATCCAAGTAGAAAATTTTTATCTCCGAAAATTAGATGTTTTATTGACTTTATCGTCAGTGAACTTCCTACTTAAGTGCTTATTTTTCAGCGCTTGTTTTTCGTTTAATTAAATCTCTAATAATAAAGCGATTAGGTGATAAATTAAATAACATATCGTTATCAACAGGATATGGTTTACCGGTTAAGTCAGCCAATAGAATCTCAGCCAATAATGGCGCGGTACATAATCCTCGCGCACCTAATCCTGTTAATACATACAAGTTTTTAATGGTTGGCGCTGCTTGATAAAAGCGCCAATTTTTATCTTTACTTAAATGTGCGTAAGTAGATATATGAGCAGCTAAATCTGGCACTGCGCCAACCATAGGTAAATGATCTGGCGTCATGCATCTTAAACGCGCTTTTCTCGTTAATATGTCAGA
>JAQWHO010000059.1 GCA_029249355.1 Thalassotalea sp. | reverse complement strand
TTGAAATAGTACGCATCAGAGAAGACTTCCCAGCTCCATTAGGGCCAAGCAGGCCAAACATACCTTTAGGGATATCTAAGGAGACATTATCTAATGCATGCACACCGTTTTCGTAAGTTTTTGATAATCCATTTATTTTTAACATTATTATTATTCCTGCGTTATGTTCTAAAGTTTATCCATTCATTAGTCTATTGATTAACATTTTTATTACAATTTATTTTTTTATTTTGATTTATGTTCCTAAATTTAAAACAAAAAAAATCTTCACAGTAAGCGAAGATTTTTCATTGATTTATACTTATTAACTTTATAATTAATATTAATGATAAAGTTAGAACATTGAACGACGACCACTTCGACGTGTATTACGTCGGTTTTTCATTCGGCTATGCAATTCTCGACGCTTAGCTCCTAACCACTCGTCACGGGTAATATTGGCATCCCCGCTACGACCTTCTTCACGTTCACGATAAGCGCAGAATTCTTCAAATGCATCAATATCGTCTTTTAATTCTTCAGCAACTAATTCAATCATAATTGCATCATCTAAAAAGCCTAAAACAGGAATATGATCAGGTACTAAATCTTCTGGGTCACTAAAGTAAGCCAAAGCGCTTAATACGTCTGCACGTTCTTCTGCAGGTATTTCCCACTCAGCATCTTCGATCATTGCGACAAGCGTCTCTAATTTTTTAATACGCTCAGTTACAAACGGAGGAAGCTCAACATTAATATCTTGGCTAAGGCTTTTTGCGTTAGCTAAAATACTTGCTTCACTTAAACTTTTAGCTCCAGATTGAGCTTTTCTCATCACATCACGAAAGTGTTCCAAGTCTGATTCTTTTAATTCAAAAGTAACTTCAAATGCCATTATAATTCTCCTACGCTTGGCTTTATTTGTTGTTTAACACTAAATCTAACAGAACATTGGCAATACAGCACGCAAGATACGTTTTTTTTTGTAAATTAAGTGTAATTAAATTGCTCTTTTCGCTAACAATTACATTTTATCCTGAAAATCTCATGCTATTATCTTAGAAAAACTGATAAATAAAACTGTGTTATGTCTGTAAAATCAATAACAAATAAAGACAATCATTCATTGCCTCAAGATGAAATTAAAGTCTGTGAAAACTGTCACGCGAATGTTCAAGGCATGTATTGCTCACAATGCGGGCAATCTGTTGAATCAACGTTACGCTACTTTTGGAGCGTAATTTTACATTTACTCGATGATATATTCAGCTTTGATTCGAGATCCAGCAGAACTTTATTCCCATTATTATTTCGTCCTGCTTTTCTTACAAACGAATACATTGCAGGTCGACGAGTACATTACGTCCCCCCTTTAAGACTCTATTTATTTATTAGTATCATATTTTTTATCTCGTTAAAATTTTTTGCTGTTGAAGAAAATATCGGCGGTATAAACGTTGGAAATTCAGAAACATCTGCAATAAAGCTAACGCAACATATAGCATCTTTAGTAGCTCAAAAAGAAAAAGCGTCAATAGATGAACTATCTATCATTGAGGAAAACATAACAAAGTTTACTCAATATAGAGAAGACTTAACAAAACAAAAAAGTATTGCAATTAAAGGGCTTACAGATAAATTAGTACTTTTAGAGTTAAAAGGACTGAATGAAAGTGAAAGCATTACTGAGGATGAACAAAAAAAGATCAAAAGTTTAATTGAGAGTATATCGAAATTAAAATCTGGAGAAAAAACGGATTTGTCACCAGAAAAAATCACGTTTGGCAATAATGAAGATGGCAGTTTAACTCTCGACTTTTTGTCCAAAGAAAACAATAAAAAACTTAATGATTTCTCTTTGCTTTTAACAAAAAAAGCTGAAAAAGCCTTCAATGAAGACCCTGAACCGCTAATTAACGAAGCTATAGAAAAACTACCGCAATTAATGTTTATTCTATTACCGTTATTTGCTGCACTATTAAAAATAATGTTTATCTTTTCTAGACGACTTTACCTAGAACACTTAACGGTGGCTTTACATAGTCACAGCTTTATATTTTTATCAATATTACTTGTTGAGATTATTGGCTTTGCCAAGCAATACACAACGAGTTACCAATTAATTAACGATATTGCTGAGTTTTTAGAAGTCGCTATTGTTATTTGGATCCCTATTTATTTATTCATCATGCAAAAACGAGTGTATAAACAAGGGATGTTATTAACGACAATAAAATATTCATTTATTGGTTTGTCATATATATTGATGATTAGTATCACAGGCACCATTGCTTTTATATGGGGTTTAGCAAGCACATAAAAATTATAACGATATTTAAAATAAATCAAAAATTTAAACTAGAATAGATTAAGAATACTAATAAAAAGGTAAATATATAATGTTTGGATTTGGAAAAAACGACGAAGTAAGTGTGTTACAAAAAGAAATCGAAGCTTTAAAAGCTCGCAATCTAGCATTAGAAACAGAATTAGAACACGCGAACAACTCAAATAATGAGCTTGCTGATGACATGTCATCTACAGCCGAAAGGTACCGAAATCAAGAAGAATTTAATAAACTTTGGCTACAATCATCAGAATTAATCAATCATATAAGAGAAGATCTTGCAGTATCGTCTTCAGGTCTTATAGAGCAACGCGATAGTTTTCAATCGTCGAATGAACTTTTTTCTGAAATTCTGAGCTTATTAGAAATGACGATAAAGTCGACAGCAAAAATTCATGACGATACTCAAAAAGCATCTGAATCTGGGGACCAATTGAAAACAGCCACAGCCGGCATTAATGAATTTGTAAATATCATCAAAGGTATTTCTGATCAAACCAACTTACTAGCACTGAACGCTGCCATTGAAGCTGCTAGAGCTGGAGAGCAAGGTCGAGGTTTTGCTGTTGTTGCTGATGAAGTGAGAACATTAGCTCAGCGCTCTTCAGAAGCATCAAATGAAATTTCATCATTAATAGAACAAGTAAACCAACAAATGGAAGGAGTGATAAATGACATTCATCAGGTAGGAGGGAAAAGCAAAGAAATTAATACCAATACATGTTCAATTGAAGATACAGCCAACCAAATTGTCACATTATCTAAGAATATGTTTACCGTTATCACCAATTCCACTTCAGATGCCTTTATTCAAACGGTTAAAATGGATCATGTCGTTTGGAAGCTTGAGGTTTATCAAGTGATGCTTGGAATGTCTAATAAGTCAGTTGAGGATTTTGCTGATCATACTATGTGTAGATTGGGTAAATGGTATTATCAAGGTGAAGGCGCAAGCAATTACAAATCTATGCAAGCATTTAAGCAAATAGAAACCCCTCATTTTGAAGTTCATAAACAAGGGATTGAGGCACTAACATCATACCAATCAGGTAACACAGAAGTTGCCTTAACAAGTTTATCCGCGATGGAAGATGCTAGCGTTAGAGTTATTGATGGCTTATCAAGATTATCAGCTGAAATAAATTCTGCTTCGTAAAAAAATACCTATCAGGTTAAATCTATGTCCCGTCCTAAGATACGTTGACGGTTTTAATGAAAGGCCAGTAGCTTTTGCTTCTGGTCTTTTGTGTGCACTTGGTTTGGTGTTTTCATTCCTAAACTCAAATGCGGCCTCATTTCATTGTATATCAATATTGATTCATCGACGAGTTGCCTTAGCTCATCTAGGTTTTCACATTTATACAACAAAATTCTTGCTTCAATATGCCATTAATGCGCTCCGCCAGTGCATTTTGATAACAGTCATAACCATC